>JAYEOM010000099.1:0-10677 GCA_034722955.1 Campylobacterota bacterium | reverse complement strand
AAATCTATTTCCACATTGGCAACTTAAATATCAATGATTTTAGCAATAGGAGCCGTGTGATGGGAGACTATCAAGCACGGTTCTGTGAGAGCCTTGAAGTGTGATTCTTTGGGGCTACTCGACTGATAATGATAACTCATATCCTACTCCTCCTAATCACACCAAAATAGCAGGTTGTGATAATCCCTACGGGCTTTATGAGGTTTCCCATATACTTCGTTAATCGTTTTTGTACCCCAAGGGCATTTCCTACGGGCAATTAGCTAAGGCTAGTACTTCAAACGATTGCCTTGTCTATGAAAAACCTCATAAAGCTATTTGTGTGTTTATCTCCTTGGGGTAGCCTTAGCTGAGAATAAGGGGTACCCCTACGATGAGACTATCTGTAGGGGCGATCTTTGTAGTAGCCTAACCCTGCTCATAAAAGTAATTTGTAGCTTCGACAAAACCATCTACACTTCCACAGTCAAATCGCTTACCTTTAAATTTATAAGCGATAACCATTCCTTTTTTTGCTTGGTCACAGAGTGCATCAGTGATCTGAAGCTCTCCATTTTTTCCTATTTTTGTCTTTTCGATCACAGAAAATATATCTGGTGTGAGGATATATCGCCCTATGACAGCGAGATTTGACGGGGCTTTATCTCTATCTGGCTTCTCTACCATATTGGAGACCATGTAGACACCATCCTCTATCTGATTGCCCTCGATAACACCATATTTGTCTACCTCATCTTGAGGTACCTCCATGATAGCTACAATACAGCATTTATATTTGTAGTAGAGCGTTATCATCTGTGCTAAGACACCCTCACCTTGGGGATTGACACATAGATCATCGGCGAGGATAACTGCAAAAGGATCTTGATCTCCTACAAGAACTTTGCCTTTATAGATCGCATCCCCTAAGCCTTTCATCTCATTTTGACGAGTATAGGTAAAAGTACAGTTTTTGATAATAGTACGGATCTCCTTCAAAAGTATCTCCTTAGAAGAGCCTTTGATCTGATGCTCCAACTCATAAGAGATATCAAAATGGTCAGTTATAGCTCGTTTGCCACGACCTGTGATCACAGCCATGACACTGCACCCTGCCTCCATAGCCTCCTCTACACCATACTGTATCAACGGTTTAGTCAATATAGGGAGCATCTCTTTTGGCATCGCTTTAGTAGCAGGCAGAAATCGTGTTCCATATCCTGCAGCCGGAAATAAACATTTGGTTATCATCTCATCTCTCCTGTTAATAGACGATGGAAGTATAGCATATTATTTGAAACACTCTCCGCCTATATCTTTGGTTCTGTACTTTAGTACCTGCCCATCATCATCCGCTATATATAGGTGCTTCTTATCAAAAGCGATACCCTCCTGTGCAGACGAAGGTAGCTTCATCTTGCAGATCACCCTCTTTTTTTTCAAATCATATCGAACCAGAAGATCTTTTTTGTCACTTACCATATATAGCGACCCATTATGGTAGTCAAGCCCGGCAGTATCAGGAATTTTGTGTTTGATCTTATCAACGATCTTATTATGATAACGATCTAACTCTACAGCTACTACAAAAGAGTTGTTTTTCTTCTTTGACTGCTTGGAGAGATAGTAGAGATCATCTACTTTTGCTATCCCCTCTATACCGCTCTTTTTGTCAAAGAGTTTCAGTTTTTTACCTCTATAGGTACTATCTATCTCCAGTACTTTTGCTCTCTCTGTTTTGCGATCTACTATTAAGATACCTCTATCTTCGATAGCAAATAGAAATCTATCCTCTTCGCAAACCACACCCTCTAGATCATAGTTGCCAACTCGTCTCTTTGTCACTATATCGCCATCTGTAGTTATCTCATAGTACCACCCCTCATCATTGGCCACAATGAGAGTATCACTATCTCTACAGTAGCTGATACCTGATGCCTCTGGTATCTTTGCGATACTATAACTACTCTCTTTTCCCCACAAGGAGGAGAACACCATAACTATAACTAAAAAAAATTTCAAAATATCAACCTATCCAATGAGCTCTATCACATTTTCGATAGGTCTTCCTACTACAGCTTTGCCATCTCTGATCACGATAGGTCTCTCTATCAGCTTGGGGTTAGCTGCCATAGCCTCTATCAGTTTTTGCGGATCACTCTCATCTTTGAGGTTCAGCTCTCTATATATCTGCTCTTTAGTGCGCATCAATGCTCTAGGTTCAAGCCCCAGCTGATCGAGAAGTTTTCCTACTCTCTCTACACTCAACGACTCATCGAGATACTTCACAACTTCGATCTCAACTCCACTCTCTTCCAAGAGAGTCATAACTGCTCTGGATTTACTACATCTTGGGTTATGCCACACTGTTACTCTTTTCATCTATATACTCCTATTTTTATCGGTATTTACGGGGAGACTCCCCTGTATCATCTCTAGATTTTGTGAAACCACACTGATCTCTTTACCAAACTTTAAAAACTTTGCATATAACTCTTCAACTACTATACCTATGTCGCTTGAGTGTTTATAGTGACGATGGTACTCCCAAAGTATAGCAATATTTTGCAAAGTGACCAGTAGTGTTGTCGGTGATACAAGCAGTAGACCCCTCTTGGATAGTTGATCGTAGAGACGCTCTTCATTTTTGAGCACTACCCTCAGAGCCTCTTGGGTAGGGATCAGTATCACTCTATACTCACCCTGCGACAGAGATCTTTTCATAAGATCAATATGTTTTTTAAACGACTCTATATAGTCTCTCAAAGCAAGCTCTCTCTTTGACTTTACTATCGTATCTCTATAGACTTCATAAGAGCCTATAGAGAAAGTTGCATCTATCACTATCTTTTGATGATTAGGCAGCAGTATACCGGTAGACTCTTCATCCTCTCGGATAATCTTCTCTCTATCGATCTGTGATAGATCCAATATATGCTCTACGATCTGCTCTCCTAAAGTCTCAAGTTTTTTCTCATCTTTAGATATATCCAAAAGCCTATATGTGTCATCCTCTATCTGCTGATAGAGTCTCGATTGCAAAAATATATCACTCTGAAGATTTTTATCTTTGGAGAATCTCTTCTCATACCCATAGATCAACTCACTCTTATACTGTACTATATCATCTGAAAGTGACAAGATAGATTCGGATACCGGATCACTGTTTAACAGATCAAAGAGTTGCTGATTTTTATCCAAACTCCTACTTGCCAATATCTCTATCTCTCTACGATGCTCCTCTTTATTGCCCTGTGCTGCCATCAACTTCTCAAATATGCGTCGATCTTGATCTCTGACTTTCAGAGTATATTTCATATTTATAGAGCGAAATTGTCTATTTTCATCGATGAGAAATTCATTTCGTTTTTGTAAACTTTTATACTTGAAAGTCAAAGTTTGCAAATCCCTACTCTCTGCTTCGGCTGCTACAAGATGTTCTCTTAGACTCTCTTCTAGATATATGATCTTCTCTTGCATCTTTAGTATCAGCTGTTTTTTTGATTTGAGTGCATCTTTTGTATTATTGAGAACCTGAAGCTCCTCCTCTAGTTCACCATTTTTGATCTCTGTTATTCGATACTGCTCTTGAAGTCTGCTGATCTCTCTATCCTTCTCTACATCTATCACCTTTCCATCAAAAAGCTGATGCTTGAGAAACATAATCCTACTGATAAAGATGACAATCACCAAAGCTATCGTCAAGATGATCACAGTCAAAACACCCAAAAGAAATAGACGCTGTGACTCATCTGTTATGTAGTTTAGTATAAACTCCATACTATCCGCCTATATAGTCATAGTTCTTAGGTGTGTGACACTTCATACGGTTAGTAGAAAATCTCTTTTTTCTATATTTCATATTTGAAAAAACGATCAATACGGTATTGTCCAGATTGTCCATATAGGCGATACGACTCAGCTCTCCTCTTTTGTTGACCTGTATAGTATAGTTTTTACCTCTATGCGTAGCTATATAGACAGATTTTCTATGTAGTTTTGACTCTTTGAGTATAGCAGGCAGATCCAACTCCCCATCCATCACATAATATGATACCTGCTCTAGATCATGGTCAACTACCAGTAGCTCTGTACCATCTGTACAGACCTCTTTTTTTGTTGGTGAAGTATAGTGCCATTTGAAATTCTCAGGGGAAGAGAAGTCTATCTTGCCTCTATAGATGATCTTTTTCTTCTGATCATTTGTGATAGTCTGTACAAAGCTTGCATGAAAACCCATAGGAAGTTTCACTTCACCCTGAGCAAAGAGCAGTGCAGAGCAGAGAAAAAAAAGTGTGTATCGTATACTATTTATCAATATTATCCTTCTAACAATTATGATCGTATATTACTTGAATCTGCTTAAGGAAACCTCTAATATATCATATTTTAATATCTTTATTGTTGTATACTATGAGGCAGAAATAAAATAGGAGGAGGATAGATGCCCTATTACTACAGCTACAGTGAGTACCTCTCTGATTGCCATAAGCTTACAGACCTTATTGATGAACAATTTGATGCTATTATCACTCTGAGTCGCGGAGGTATGACACTAGGACATACGATGGGGGAGTTTTATGATATCCGTGAAGTCTATACTATCAATACCATAGGGTATAACGACAAGCAGAAACTCGATGAAGTGAAAATTTTCAATATACCAGATATAAAAAATGCCAAAAATATACTAATACTCGATGATATCATAGATAGCGGAGATACGATGAGAGAGGTGATGGAGATCATGAGATCACACTACCAAGATGTTACATTTAAAATAGCAGTACTCTTTTATAAACCCACAGCTTCGATAGATCCTGACTGGTATGTTCAAGAAGCAAAAGCGTGGATCGACTTTTTTTGGACAGAGGATCTTAAAAAAGTCAAAAACGGGATTTAGCTTGTGCTACAAGCACTCACGCCGGGAGGTGTTGTTGGCTGGATAGCTTGATTGTCTGCTCCGCCCTCTATATTGACCTTGTCGATAAACGATAGAAGTTTACTAGCTGCCTCTTGATAACGCTTGCTTGTTTGGCTATCTGGGTTATGATAAGTTACAGGCATACCTGTATCTCCCCCTATTCTGATAGCAGGCTCTATAGGTATACGAGCGATAAGCTCTGTATCATACTCTTTTGCTACAGGTGCCGTGGTTCCCATACCAAAGATATCAGACTCAGTATCACACTCAGGACAGATAAATCCGCTCATATTTTCGATGACACCTGCTGTAGGGATATGAAGCTTTTGGAACATATCGAGAGATCGTCTACTATCATCTAGAGAGACCTCTTGAGGTGTTGTGACAGTTATGCCGGCAGTTACCGGTACGGATTGAGCTAGTGTCAACTGAGCATCACCGGTTCCTGGAGGCATATCTATCACCAATACATCCAGCTCAGACCAGAGGATATCTCTGAGGAACTGCTCTATAGCTTTCATGATCATAGCACCTCTCCAGATGAGAGATTGACCCGGCTCCATCAAAGAACCCATAGACATCACCTCTACACCATACGCCTTTAGAGGCATCACTTTGTTACCTTGGATCTCTGGTTTCTGATCATCGACACCCATCATACGAGGGATATTTGGCCCATAGATATCTGCGTCTAGCAGACCTACTTTTTTACCCTGCATCGCCATAGCGATTGCGAGGTTGACCGCAGTGGTTGATTTGCCAACACCACCTTTTCCAGAACTTACCATCACGAAGTTCTTCACTTGTGGTGCTATATTTTTGCCGCTCATAGAGTTGCTCATCTCTCGTGGTGCTTTAGGCTGTATGATATTGGCTGTCACATCACTAAAGCCTACTTTTTTCAATTCGCTCTCTATATCTTTGATTAGCTGAAGTTTTACCTCATCGGCACTCGATGTTATATCAACATTCAATGAGACATTTTCACCATCTATAGCGATATTGTTTACAAATCCAAAAGCAACAATATCTTTCGTAAATCCTGGATAAGTTACATTTTTCAATGCATCTAAAACTTGTTCATTTGTCATCTATTTTCCTTAATTTTTATAATGTATAATGGGGTCAGGTGTCGAAAATCCACTCATAAATGAGTTGATTTTGCAACACTAGACCCCTATTGGTGTGTTGGTTCACTCTCCATGGCTTCACCATGCTCCTCTACGATACTCTGTGTGATCTTATAGGCACAGAACTTTGGTCCGCACATAGAGCAGAACTCAGCCTCTTTGAAGACCTCCTGAGGAAGTGTCTCATCATGATACTCTTTGGCTCTCTCTGGGTCGAGACAGAGTTCAAACTGTCTATTCCAGTCAAAACCATAACGGGCATCACTCATCTCATCATCGATCTTTTGTGCATCAGGACGACCGCGAGCGATATCAGCAGCATGAGCTGCGATCTTATAAGCGATGATACCCTCACGCACATCAGCTGCATTTGGCAAGCCTAGATGCTCTTTGGGGGTTACATAGCACAACATACTGGCACCATGCCATCCGCCGACTGCTGCACCTATAGCAGAGGAGATGTGGTCATATCCTGCTGCAATATCCGTTACCAGAGGTCCCAAGATATAAAAAGGTGCTTCATGACAGTACTCACGCTCTAACTTCATATTTCTTTCGATTTGATTGAGAGGAACATGCCCCGGTCCTTCGATCATCACCTGTACATCTTTTTCCCATGCTCTGAGCGTCAACTCTCCTAAGACTTTCAACTCTGAGAGCTGTGCATCATCACTGGCATCATATAGACATCCTGGTCTGAGACTATCGCCTAGAGATAGAGCCACATCATATTTGCGGCAGATATCTAGTATCTGATCATAAGCATCAAAGAAAGGGTTCTCTTTGTGATAGTGCATCATCCAAGCTGCCATCAGTGAACCGCCACGGCTCACTATACCCATCTTTCTTTTTGCGACATGTGGCATAAATCGCAACAAAAATCCTGCATGTATAGTGAAGTAACTCACCCCTTGCTCTGCCTGTCTTTGAAGTATCTCCAGCATAGACTCTATAGTCAAGTCTTCTATCCTGTCGTTACAATCATGCAGGATTTGATACATCGGTACTGTACCGATAGGCACAGTTGAGTGAGCTATAACAGCTTCACGGATTTTATCCAAATCTCCACCTGTACTAAGATCCATTATCGTATCTGCACCATACTTTAGACAAGCATCGACTTTCTCTATCTCACCATCTATATCACTAGAGAGGGCAGATGAGCCAATGTTGGCATTGATTTTGCACTTTGATGCCATACCTATAGCCATCGGGATTTGATGTGGGTGGTTGACATTGGCAGGGATGATACATCTACCTCTTGCTATCTCTGACCTTAGCAGCTCAGGATCTATCTTCTCTACCTCTGCGACATAAACCATCTCTTCCGTGATAATGCCCTGCTTGGCATAATACATCTGAGTTCTTACTTTATCATTGTTTCGTTTATCTAACCATTCTCTTCTCATTTGCACATCCTTCGTATTGGAGTTATACCAACTAAATCTTAAACTATTATGAAAGAAACATTTAATTCGGATAAAAACTATCTTATTAACTAGAAAAGTAGCATAATCCCATTATACTTCTCTTAAATAGATTACCAAGATTATTACAAGCTTTAGAGTGTATACTTTCGTTACATTTTTGGGGATGACCCCTACCAAAGGAGAAGTTGATTTGTCTAATATTACCTTGATACTTTTAGGTGCAGGCTCTGCAACACGCTTCAAAATGAAACCCAAAAAACAGTGGCTATATAGTGCTGATAAGCCTCTGTGGCTACAGGTTAGTGATCACTTCTCATCTCTATATGAGTTCGACAGAGTCATAATAGTCTCATCTAGAGAGGATATCAAACTGATGCGATATTTTGCTGAGTTTGACTATGTAGAGGGTGGTAACAGTCGTCAAGCATCTCTGAAAAATGCACTAGCGGAGGTAGAAACCCCTTATGTATTGGTCAGTGATATAGCAAGATGCTGTCTTGATGAAGCGATGATACACCGTGTAATAGATACCAAAGGAGAGGCTGATTGTATTGTTCCGGCTCTCTCTGTCGTAGATACTTTATATATAGATGGCAAACCTGCCGACCGCAGCAATGCAAGAGTGATACAAACCCCTCAACTCACCAGTACAAAACTTCTAAGAGAAGCTCTCCTCTCAAAGGTTGACTATACAGATGAGAGTAGTGCTATCGAAGCCCATGGAGGGAAAATTCTCTTTGTTGAAGGCTCCCAAAGTGCTCACAAACTCACAACTACAGAGGATTTGAGCAAACTACCCTGTCTCAAGAGACCATCTGCACAGACACTGACAGGTTTTGGTATAGATATTCACCCTTTTGAAGAGGGAAAGGTCATGATGCTCTGTGGCACAAAAATCGATCTATCCTATGGATTCAAAGCTCATAGCGATGGAGATGTAGCTATTCATGCTCTCATCGATGCCCTTCTAGGGGCTGCTGGATTTGGAGATATCGGTGAGTTTTATCCCGATACAGATGATGCTTATGCAGGTATCGACTCAAGCAGACTTCTACTAGATGTTGTACAAAAATTAGAAGATTGCGGATTGGTTATCGGCAATGTTGATTTGACCATCATCGCTCAAGCACCAAAACTACTCCCATACAAAGAGAGAATGCGACAAAACTTAGCAAAACTTTTAAATATAAGAGCAAATTTTGTCAATATCAAAGCAACTACAGCAGAACACCTAGGAGCTCTAGGTAGAAAAGAGGGAGTCGCTGTAGAAGCTGTCGCAAACTTAACATATTTTAACTGGACACAAGAATGAAAATTATTATCGTAGAAAATGAACTCTATCTAGCACAGAGTATCTCCTCAAAACTCCAAGAAAACGGCTATGAGACAGAGATCTATAGTTTGATCAAAGAGGCACTGCATAGTGAAGGTGATGTCTACCTCCTCTCCACAACACTTCCTGGTCAAAACCCCTCTCCGCTTATCAAACGACTTAAAGATAAGATCATTATACTCATGGTTAGCTATATCAACAATGATACAGTTAGTATACCGCTACAGCAGGGAGCCAAAGACTATATTGTCAAGCCATTTATGATCGAAGAGTTGCAACGCAAAATAGAGCACTTCAAAGAGTATCAAGAGTTGAAACAGCAAAATACACTCTTTTCAGAATATACACAAAATCTTCTAAAAGATATCAATATAAATATCACTATAGAGAAGATCACAACACCCATTGTCATCCTGACAAACTACCCTAGACTTGTAGATAAAGTAGTCTTCTCCTATATAGAGCTTCACCGTAGACCACTGAGCTTCATCCCCCTTGCTGACAAAGGATGGAAAGAGAAGATAGCACTCTCATCGGCAAATTCACTGCTATACCTCTCTGAGCTTCAAGTACTAAAAAAGACAGAGAGGGAGCAGCTCTTCAGTCTGATCAAAGATAGTGATTTCATCCTCTCAACAACCTCTGATATAGAGACAGATTTTGATACTATAGAGCTGAGAACAGAGAGTAAACTCTATGACCAGAATGAGATCTTGACTATCGATGACTATGTCAAATTTATCGTCAACAGTTTTCAATACAAATTTCCAGATACAGAGCTATCCAAAAAATTGGGTATCTCTCGAAAAAGCTTATGGGAAAAAAGGAAGAAATATGGCATCTTCAAGAAAAAATAGATCACTCTATATCGATGCAGAAGCACTATCTACTCTCGCACTAGTCAAGGCAGGTCTCATATCACCGGTAGTGAGTTTGATGAACAAAGAGATAGCCAACCAAGTCGATAAAGCCAAAATATTCAAAGGTTTTCCATACCCTTTTGCTTTCATCCTTGCTCCAAAGGGAAAGAGAAATAGGGAAGTTCTACTCACGGCTGCAGAAGGAGAGACTCTAGATCTCTTGAGCAGTGAGGGGAAAGTCGGGGAGATAGTCGTAGATGAAACTTTTGGGATAGTACCAAAAGAGCGACTCTATCATATCTATGGCACCAGTGATCTTTCTCATCCAGGTGTCAAAAATACCATGGCGAGATTGGGCGATATAGCTGTAAGCGGTGACTACTATGTAGACTATCCTCTCATCGATGACAACATAAACCGTATCAGAAGTATGATCAACCGTACAGGTGCTACCAATATCTCTGCGATGATGCTAGCATCAAATCCCTTCAATCGTGCACATGAGAGGATGATACGACAAGCACTGAATACTTCCGATATGATGGTTATATTTTTGAGAAAACCTTTTACCTCAAATGGATTGCGTTATGATATCCGCCACAATGCATTGAATACTTTTGTAGATCATTTCCTGCCTAGAAATAAAGTAATCATAATTCCTTTTGAAAATAGCTATATCTTTGCAGGATACAATGAGTTGGTACTAGATGCCCTTCTGGCAAAAAATTATGGCTGCAATGAGTTAGTAATAGGCAAAAACCATGCAGGACTGGGACTCTATTATGACAAAAATCGTCTCAGCACGATCTTTGATAGTCTCAAAGATATAGACATTACTATCACTACTGTTGATGAGTATGTCTACTGCGACACTTGCAAAACTCTTGTCAGTACACAGACATGCCCACATGGCGAACATCACCATACTCACTACCACTCAAACTCTATCATGAAGTTGATGCAAAGCGGTATCATACCTCCCTCTATTCTTGTACGCAAAGAGGTATCCGCTAGTATACTC
>JAYEOM010000098.1:0-10789 GCA_034722955.1 Campylobacterota bacterium | reverse complement strand
TAAGATGTGAAATATCATCTTTTATTTTTTTGATTTCATTCTCTTTAAGGTTTAAATTTTTATCAAAAAATTTATTTAAAACCTCTCTGTTTTCTCTAAATTCATCACCACTATTATTTACTTTTAGGTAATTTATATATTCAGTTTTACCATTTGATAATTTTTTATCTTTAATACCTTTCAACCCTTTTTGAGTCCAATGATACCAGCCATTTTGATGTGTATCTTTTTCAAATTTTCTTGAAAATACAAAAGTTGAATCTACAATAGCCCCAATATTAGAGTGACACCCAATACAATACAGAGTTTCTTCATAACTTTGTGGTCTTAACTCTCCATCTTTGTCTTCAATAAAACCTTGATAGTACCACCCTTTTTTATTGTTAATCCCTACTTCTATATCTCCAATATGCTGCTCTGTTCTATCTGGAAAATCATTTTTTTCTTTTAGAGTTGCAATACCTATAGCTTCTAAATCACTATAATTTAACCAACTAGTTTTTATACCGTATCTTAACTCTTTCATTCTTTTTGCCATTTTTATATTACTGTTTTTATCTATATCAATGTATCTTACACTATGTAAAAATTCTGTATTTATAGGATATAGTCCAGGAGCAATATGAAGTTTTCCACTATTTAGTTTCTCTTTTGCTAATCCTACATAGCTCATTGAAAAGTTAAATAATCTACTGTTTTTTATATCATAAGATGGTGTTTTCCAATTAAAAACTATTTTATTTGCTATATCTAATTTGCCATTTTGGTTTAAATCTACACCATACTTTACTTCATCTATAGGTTTTATACCTATAGTTTGTTGTTTTATTAAAGATTCAATAATAGATAAATTTAATTTATAAACATCTATATCAAACTCACCTTTTATATTTTGTTGAAAATCTTTTGAAAGCCTTATAAGTACATCATCAGTACTCCCATTTGTTGGCCAAAAAGTACCTAAAAAAGGATAGTATGCAAATGCTCTCCAGCCTGTATATTTATTGTTTGATGCTCTATCAAAACCTTCATTGTCAAAATTGTACTGGCAGTCTGGAATATATCCATCCCATTTTCCATTGTTATTATAATCCCAACTTTTAGGAATGTTGTTAAGTTTAGAGTTTAAATTCTTATAATTATCATTTTTTACATACTTTAATATCTCTTTATCACTAATTGCTTCTACTTGTTTTGTTCTATCTTTAAATAAATTAGTCCAGTGATTTTTAAGTGCAGATGCTGGAAAATCATAATTTTCTTGTAAATCATCATCTTGTAAAGTAAAATTTGGTTCGATATTTTTAGTGTGACAAGAGTAGCAAGGATTATGCTTTTTATTATCAATACCCACAGTTTTTGTGTAGCATTGAGATGTTATATATGGTGTTTGATTGTAAAGTGTAGTATTTTTTAGATCAACTTCATTGGCATTTACAACAACAGTATTTAAAACTGCTGTTGCTGTAATTAGTTTTTTTAACATTATTTATTTATAACTGGCAATGGTCCGATATATCCAGTATAAGCTTTTACATCATAACTATTTCTAACTTTTTTAGCCATATCTTTACTTTTATGTAATGCATCAGATTCTCCATAAGGGTGTTGAACAACGCTCATTAAATAACCAAAACCACCAATATTATTATAAAAATATAGAGATGTTGTTTCACTGCCATAAGGTGTAGTTTGGATTCGAGTAAGTTTTTTATCACCTAAGTTATATGACCAGATATAATCATTTTGATGACCACTTTTTGTATCTTCACCTATGATTAGTGTATTGGTATTTGGTATAAAAGCTATATTGTCTGGATTTGCGATACCATTTACTGAACATTTATTTCCTTTTACACTCTTATCAGGTGTACCACTTATAACTCCATAGATAGAGTTTGCTACATATTTAGAGTCTATTTTATCTTTATTTGTATCGTGAGCTCTGCTAAAAGATAGCATATTCATACCATATACAACTCCACATTTATTGTATGGTAACTGTATATCGTTATTTCCACCTACATCATATTTATTGTTTGGCTTACCTTTTTTCTTATTATTTTCCATCCCTTTTCCAATACTACTCATAGCTAAATAAAGTATATTGTTTTTAGGGTCATGTGTAATACCTTCCATCTTTCTAAACTCAGTTGTAGCACCTTTAATAGCTGCATATCTTCTACTTTCAAGTCTTGAAGCGATCTCATCCATACCAGTTTTAACTTTTAAACACTCAGCACCATTTGTAGTATTTATAGAAGTAAATGATTTAATCGCACAAGTTCCATCTTTTCTAACTGACATCTTTTTAAATATATCATCAAATGATACTTTTTTATCTAAAGCATCTTTAATATTAGCATTGTTTGAGTACCCTAAACTTACCCACGATATATCAGCTCTTCCACCTCTTTTTTTACCTCTTTGTTCCCATTTAGCAGCATATAGTATACCACTACTTAAATCCTTTTTTTTATCAGCAACAAACATAAACAGAGCAACATTTGTACCATCATCACTTAGATATACAGTTCTTTCATCTGGCATAACATACGCTAACTCATGTGCAAATCTACCCATAGAGTAATGTTTATCTACTTTAATATCACCATTCTCATTTAATACAGTAACTTCAGGAGTCCAACCATAATCATAAGGGTTCATAGCTTTCATATCTCCACCAAAATATGCACCCATATTATTATAGTGTTCATTCCCATCAAGAGTCCCATCACTAGCAACTGCATTAGCATCTGGCTCATACTCTTCACTTCCTAGATGTGAATTCCAAGGTGTTACACTACCTGCACAAGGTACCCAAAGACCATTAAATTTAGAAAAATCAATATTTTTTGTAGATTTTACTTTTAGTTCACCTGTTGTTTTATTTTGAGACAGTTCACTTAAATACATAGCAGCAGGTGCGGTTTCAAAGTGAGAAACCATAAACAGTTTATCTCCTACAGGAAGTAGAGATGAAAAATCATTATCATGAGATATTTTAACTGAACCATCTTTTGCAACAATTGGATTGCCATTTTTATCATAAATTAAACCAAATACACTATTCTCAAATATATTACCACTTTTAGCAATAGTTCTAAATCTTGTTTTTGTTTTTACTCCATCAATCTCTACAAAACTAGAAGCCTGTATTATTCTTTTTAGAGCATCAGTTGTAGGAACTTTTACTTCACTGAACTTTATAGTATGTGCTTGTTGTTTTAAAACTTTTTTTGACTCAGGAGATGTTGATGTACATCCAATTATCATAGTTGCGGCTATAGCAGATATTGCTAACATTTTTTTATTCATTTATTTAACTCTGTACATTAATTTTTCTTATCAGATATGAAATTTAATATATTATAGTTACAAGACGATAACGATTTGATTACAGTATGGGCACATAAATCTTATAGCCTTATGTAGGTTAAATATTTTACGAGAAGTCATTTTCACTATTATTTGGGATCAGCACTCTCCGTGGAGGGTATGCTTCTATTTATCAGATCAATGATCTCGTCAACACTGAGTACTTTTCCTATGCTCAGTACCTCCCCATCTATAACTAAACCCGGTGTACTCATAACTTGATACTCCATTATTTTGGCTATATCTTCCACCTTCTCTACTTGTGCAAATTTGCCACTCAAGGCTACGGCTTTGATAGCTTTTGCTTCCAGCTCTTTGCACTTGGCACAACCCGTACCTAAAATCTCTATTTTCATTTTTTCTCCTATAGTATAAAATTGAACATATAACCGATCACAATGATACCGCTGCCAACAATAGTAAAAAAGATACTGATCAGCTTTAGTGATAAAATCTTTTTGAGTATCAGTGCTTCGGGCAGACTGAGTGCTGTGACCGCCATCATGAAGCTCAGAGCAGTTCCTAACAGCATGCCTTTGTTGGTAAGTACCTCTACTAACGGCATGACTCCAGCGGCATTGGAGTACATAGGGATACCCATCAATACAGCTATGATCACAGCAAATGGATTGCCTTCGCCTGTATATTTGGCTATAAAATCTGTCGGGATATAGCCATGTATCCAAGCACCCACAGCGACACCTAACAGTACATAGAGATAGATCTTTTTGAAGATATCATAGGTGTAATCCCAAGCTTCACTGATCCGCTCTGAAAATCTGATCTTTATGATATCTGCATGTAGTTTGATATCTACAGGTTTCACCTCTAGCAGAACTTCATTTTCCAGATGAAGTCTATCGATCAACCAACCGCCAACAATAGCGACAAGAAGCCCAAAACTGATATAGATAGCTGTTATCTCCCATCCAAAAAGCCCAAAAAGCATAGCAATAGCGATCTCATTGTTCATCGGTGCAGAGATAAGATAACTAAATGTTACACCTAGTGGGATGCGAGCTTGCAGAAATCCTAGAAAAAGAGGTATCGCACTACATGAGCAAAAGGGTGTAATGATACCAAACAGTGCAGCGACTACATATCCATAGATGGCTGATTTGCCCTGTAGATGAGCCCTGACATACTCTGTACTAAACCAAGTACGTAGAAGCGAAACAGCGAAAATGATAGCTATAAGCAGAAACCATATCTTGATAGTATCATAGATAAAGAAGTGCAGAGCATCTGCTAGTCTCCCATCTACTCCTAAAACAGTCGAGACAAACTCTCCGCTCAGCTCATACCACATCTATCAAAGTTCCTCTTGGCAAAGTTCTTTTTGGATGATCGGGAGCAACTCCTCCTCTATGAGGTTTAGTGTCTTTGCATACTCTTTTTGAGCCATACCGCTAGGATCTTCGAAGCCTACATGTATGCTTTTGATCGGTTTGGGAAACAGAGGGCAAGTCTCTTTCGCATGGTCACAAACAGTAACAATGAGATCAAATGGTCTATCCAGCACCCTATCGATCCTCTTAGAGTGGTATCTCTCTTGCCAGAGTCCCTGCTCTTGGAGGAGTTTTTGTGCATTGGGGTTGACCCTGAGGCTTGCTTCTACTCCGGAACTCTCTGCCTCTACACACTCTGAAAGTTTGGCATTTATCAAAGCTTCTGCCATGATAGATCGGCAACTATTACCTGTACAGAGGATAAGAACGCGTTTTTTAGACATGGTAGATCTCCTAGTATTGGTTTTTGGGAATTGTACCATAATTATATTAGTGATCCCTAATGGGCTACTTTTCTCTTCAGAAACTCTTCTCTTCTCTCGATGCCCAGCAGTTTTGCTCTTGTTAAGTCAGGGTAGTTTCCATTTAACCCTTTGCCGTCATTGCCATGACAGCCTCCGCAAATACTCGTATAGAACATCTCTGCATCGTTAGGGTATGGCTCTTCGCATCTCTTGCCAGATAGTGCTATAACATGACATGCGATCTTGGGGGCATCCTCAGAAGAGGCGAAGCCACCCTCCATGACACCACCACTAAATCCCAGATCATAAGAGCCATGATCGATGATAGAGATGATATATGCTTTGCTGTACTCTATCGTATCTATCTTGGAGAGTTCATCTTCGAAATGAGTAGTATGGTGTAGTTTTGTGTGAGTTTGATATGGTGATGATCTCTTCTCATCTTTGGGCTCTTTGGATATAGAGAATTTTGCATTATATACTCCATAGATTATAATAAGCAAAAAGAGAGAAGCGATAAGTTTATTCATAAATATATTTTACAATAATGCCAATTAATAGAAAACGGCACTAGTATATCCTACAACACTAGAGCTATCTCCACTATAGTCTGCACTGGTTCTATAGTCTATAAGCTGTGACTTCAATCCCGCTGCTGTGGCTGCCTCTATCATGGCATTGACTCCTATCATCCCACATGCTTCACACCCTTGATCAAGTTTTTTGCTATCTAATGAGGATATGGCATCTAGGCAGATCATATCAAGAGTTCGTGCCTTCTCCTGACTATGGAAGTGACTAAGATCTGTACTGATAACTATAGCATTCTCTCTATCTTTTAGTAGATAGGTGATGATCTTTGCGATCTTATCTGGTGAAGTCTGACCATAGATGAGCTCTATCACTTCTGCTTTTGGCAGGTAGTGTCGGATGAGAGGCATCTGCACTTCTGTTGAGTGTTCTCTCCGATGTGCCTCTGGTTCAAACCCGATCTTAAATCTCTTGGCTAGATCGATGAGATAGGTAGTATCTATATCTATATCGCCACAAGGAGTTTCATAACTCTCAAAATAGCTACCGCTAACTCCTTCAAAGTAGTGGTGATGGCTTGGACCGATGACTATCACTCGCTTGACAGGGTTATTTGACAAGATGGTATAGGCTATGTTTGCAGTAAATCCACTGTAGATATAGCCGGCATGAGGTGCTATGATGGCTCTTGGAGTGACCTTGAAGATCGGTTTTTCTTTTGTCTCTTTATCTATAAGATCAGTAAACTTTTGAAAATATATCTCCAGCTTTTTGCACTTGTCAGGATAAAATGTTCCGCTTACTGCTGCTGCTCTTGTGGGTTGCATCATGACTCCTCTCTATATTTTGTTGCTTGATAAGTTTTGATATCAGGATGTTTATCGAGACACTCTCCAGCCAATCCTGCCTTTTGACACAGTGAGGCAAAGAAAGAGTCGAATTGTGGCAGCTGCTCCCAAACTTGCGGCAGATAGGTAGCTCTATACCCACCGTACTCCAACACTACACCATCTATAGCAGGTTTGATTTTTCTCCTGAGATCTTCGGTATCTCGATAGAGCAGAGGTTTTGGCTCTGAGAGTATAGAGACCTCTATCTTTATCTCCCCAAGCTCATCCTTGCTCAGTGGTCTAAATCGTGGATCACGCAGTGCAGCAGACTCTGCATTGGAGATGATATCTTTATATAGAGGTTGATATGCAGTGAGAGATCCAATACATCCTCTGAGTTGGTCATTTGGAGATTTGGTAAGTGTCACAAATACAGCACCATTCTCTTTGAGTTGCGGATAACGCTCAAGTGCCTCTTCTAAATCAAAAGAGCTATCCATCCCTAGAGCTACAGCTATAGCAGCCTTTGCCAGCCCGATCACAATCTCACCCATAATAAACCCCTTTTAGACTATTTGAAAATAGTATTTTCCTTATTATAGCACTCAATGGATTATTTAAGGATACCTCAACGAAATAAAGCTATTTGGGTGTCTATTTCATTGGGATAGCCTAAACAAGATCATGTGATAGAAGTTGACCCTGTTGGTCTCCATACTTTGAAACTAATATAGTCAGGAAAAGCATCCGGTTTCAATATGGATTTTCCTACCAATACCCTCAGGCACTCTACGATCCCCTCTGTCATACTAGGATGAGGATGTATGGTCTTCATAATATCTTTAACGCGTTGCTTGTGATGATCCATAACTGTAGCAATATACATGATGGAAGCAGCTGCCTGCAGTCCTGCAGCTCTCATGCCTAGTACTTTGGGATTCTCTTCATCTGTTACTATCAGCTTGAAGAAGCCATCTGTCTCTCGCATGGCGATGGCTCTTGCAACTAGGGAGTGCTTGTAGGTGACAACCTTATAGGCTATGTTTTTCTCTTGACACTCTTTTTCGTTTAAGCCAATGGCGGAGATCTCAGGATTGAAAAACATAATGGTAGAGATATTTCTATATCTTAACGGAAATGTGATCCTCTTCTCTATCGCTTTTGCAGTAAATCGACCCTCCATCTCGGCGATATTGACAAGTGCAGGACCGCCGGAAATATCGCCTGCTGCATAGATATTGTCTCTAACTCTGCAATTTTCATCAACAGTCAACAGACTTCTATCGGTAAGCTTGACACCGATATTTTCAAGTCCGAGCTTCTTGACGGTGGGTACTCTTCCTATGGAGATCAAGACTACATCTACAGCGATCACCTCTGTATGCCCATCTTTATAGTCAAGTATGATATCTATATGATTCTCCTCTTTTCTCACCTCTCTGAGTGTCGCCTGATGATGTATATGAACCCCGATATCTGATAGTCTGTCACTGGCATAATCACTCACATCATCATCTTCGAAAGGGATGACTCTCTCTTGAGAATCAAGCAGGTGTACTTTTGTCTCACCAAAATTGGCAAAAACTGTTGCAAATTCACATCCTACGATACCTGCACCAACAATCAATATTCGTTTGGGAAACTTCTTGAGTTTCAATATATGATCAGAGGTGATGATCTTCTCACCATCTATCTCGAACAGTGGGTGTTTTCTTGGGTGTGAGCCTGTAGCTATGACAAAATTTTCTGCTTCAATCTCTACAGTTTCACCATCTTTTTGTGTGACTCTCAATCTCTTGAGTGTCTCAAATTTTGCCCACCCTCTTATGAGTGTGATACTTTTTTGGGAGTCTGCTCTTTTAGTGAAAGTCTCTATCTGTGACAATAGCTGGTACTCTCTCTCTTTTGCGGCCTCAAAGACAGTATCTCTCACTTTATCATAGTCGATACTCAATCCCGAAGCCCTATATCCTCTATCTGTCCGTTTGGCAACTGAATAGTTACTAGATAGCTCCCACATGGTTTTTGAGATAAGTACACCACCGTAGATGCTGGCTCCTCCAATATCTCCCCCCTCTATGATGCAGACATGATTGCCAAAATCGTATGAACGCATAGCAGCCGCAAATCCGGCAGGTCCAGATCCTATCACACAAACATCATATATCATTTTTTTCATCTTATAGTACCTTTTTGTAATTATTGGCGTATTATATCGTTTATGTTATTTATAAAGGGAGGTATTATTTGGAAACAGACTTTAAAGTTTGAAACTCCTCATCTGTGATGAGTCCATCATTCAACATTTTGGAGAGCTCTTCGACTCTTGTGGTTTTATCTGAACTGTCGTTGGGTTTATCCGATGAAGTAGTCTGAGAGTTTTCTCTGATCTCATCTTGTGACCTCTTTAGAGACTCTTTTAGTGCGTTTTGTCTGGCATGTCTCCTAGAGATAAAGAATGAGGCGACAGACATCAGACCAAAAACAGTAACAAATAAAATAGCTTCGATATAGATACTATTTAGCTCTTCGGGACTGATATCCTCAGCATGAAGAGATGAAAATACCAATAAAGATATCAATAGTTGTTTTGTCATGTTTGTTCCTGCTCAAGAAGTTGCTTTTCGTAATTATAGCAAAACAATTTAACTTGTAGTATATATCAGTGGAACAAAGGCAAATCCATAATACTCCTCTCTTTTGATCTCTGCTTGGGGTAGCCTAAGTTCACTGTTTTCTGCATTTGCCATCATAGACCTCCGTTTTGGTTGTTTTATACTTACTTGAAATATTTACAGCTTCTCTGAGAGAGTGATGGTTTCTAAAAGACAATGCTCCCGTCAAGCTGTAGTCGGTATATAAGCTCTTTGGCTCTCTTGTGACCTGCATATGCTGCTTTGCGGCAATACTCGATAGCCCTCTCTTGGCTCGTTTCGCATCCAAGCCCCTGATCATACATAGCTCCGAGATTGAACTGTGCTTGTGGGCTACCTGCATCAGCTGCTTTCTTAAATAGGATAAATGATTTTTTATAATCTTGCTCTACCCCTAAGCCCTCTTTGAAGAGAACTGCTAAGTTATTGAAGGCATCCATATTTCCTCTCTTTGCAGACTCCTCGTACCAAAAGGCGGATTCTGAATAGTTTTGAGTACATCCATCACCATTTTCAAACATCATAGCCACCTCAAACTGAGCCACAGGAACCTCTCTTGTAGCTGCCTCCAGGTAGAGTTGATGAGCTTTAGTCATATCTCTTTCTACTCCAAATCCATTAAAATAGAGGAACCCTAGGTAGTAATAGGCTGTGGGTTCTTGCTCTTTGACAAGCAGAGTATAGAGTTCAAATGCTCTGCTATATTCTCTGTCTAGTAGTGCTTGGTAGGCTTCTTGTGTCATTGTATTCTCCAAATTGTCTCATAGTAAATTTTGATAAATTGATTATACAAGAAGTTGATTAAACAAAAATTTAGGTGACCAACTCTGAAGGTGCTCACTTATCCTGAAATATGCTATTGCAGTGTCACTTCAAAGCCATTCTCATAACCTCATGTTTCTATAACGCTTTGACACTCTATTTTGTTTTACTCATTTGCTTCACCTATATTTAAAGACAATTTATCTATAGTAGTGTTGCTCAGATACCACCCAGTATCAAGAGGTGGTTTTCGTCTAACCTTATAGGCGACCAACTTTAAAATAGTCCCTGACTTCCTATCTCAGGCATCTCATCATAAATCATACCCTCTAATAATCTACCATTTTTCTTTTTATTGACTCCACCCCATTGCTTGAAGAAAAAGGGTATATCTGCATCTCTGCATCTATCTCTCACCTCTGTAGCCCACTCTTCTCTCATCGCTCTAGCCCCATAACCACTCTCTCCACCTACGATTACCCAGTCTATCCCTTCATAGTTGAGTCTATCTACAGAGTCGATGAGTGGCTCTACAGATAAAAACTTTATCTTTGCATCTATATCTCTGAGATAGTCTACTCTCTCTACATAGTCGTTGGCTTCTACTGTCACACCCATCCATATATTATCTGTCCATTTGAGCTTGTCTGCTATCTTTTCTAGTCGTTCAGGTCTCTTGGTGAGGACTTGAAAGGTATGCCAATGGGCTTGCTTCATCACTTCAAATATCTCTATGATATACTCATCAGGTATCTCTTTATGAAATATATCGCTCATAGAGTTTACGAAAATCATTTGAGGCTTTTTCATCGTGAGTGGCTTGTTTATAGCATGCTTTTGCAGTGTCACCTCAAAACCATTCTCATAGCCTCGTGTTCCCA
>JAYEOM010000097.1:0-10803 GCA_034722955.1 Campylobacterota bacterium | reverse complement strand
TTAATCGTTTTTGTACCCCAAGGGCATTTCCTACGGGCAATTAGCTAAGGCTAGTACTTCAAACGATTGCCTTGTCTATGAAAAACCTCATAAAGCTATTTGTGTGTTTATCTCCTTGGGGTAGCCTAAGCAATTTTATTGCATAATTCGGGTTCAAATTTTATAAATAGGAGATCTAATGACAATCACAAAACAGGTTAAATTTGTTGCCAAAGAGACGAATATAGAAGAGCTCAAAGCTCTACTCCTCACGATGGTGGATGCTTCACGAGCAGAGGATGGGTGTCTATTTTACCATATTCATCAATTGACAGACAAGCCAACGACTTTCGTCGTCTTGGAGAGCTGGAAAGATGATGATGCCCTAGAGGGTCATAAAAACTCAGACCACTACAAACACTACAAAGCCAACTTTGAACCCTTTACCGCTGAGAAGTATTCACACAATCTCAGCAGTCTAGACTAATCCTCTTTTGGAAATACTCTACCTGGCTCCCACTCGATATAGAGACTATCTTTAAAATCAAGTCGGGGTGCCTTGATAAAGGCTGCTTTAAAATCCTCACCACTGACATTTCTAAAAAAGTGTGCCTCCCCCTTCTCGCAGACAAGATAATCACCCTTTTTCAGCATGACAAGTTCCCCGTCTACCCACACTTCACACTCTCCCTCTAGTACCAAAAATGACTCCTCTTGTTGTGTATGTTTATGACAGGGGTGCGACTCTCCAGATGTGATGACTACTACACCCATATCTACATTGCTTGTTCCATCGGTCAGATATTTTGGGCCATGGGTTCCAAATCTGTAGTCATGGTTGTTTTCACTAGTTAAATGCATTTTTATACTCCTGGTGCTTTCCACATAGATCTCAATAGACCCTGATCGACAAGTTTGAGTTGTGCTGCATATATCTCCTGCCACTGCTCTTTGATCTCTTGGTATTTTGCATAGTTCTCTCGGTTTGGCTCAACAGTTCGTTCCCACTTGACAAGCTCTTTTGCAACCTCATCGATATCACTGTATATGCCGGCTCCGATCCCTGCCATCATAGCGCCCCCTAGGGAAGTTGCCTCTTTGACCACGGGGATACGGATCTCTCTGCCGGTGACATCAGCGAGTATTTGTGACCAGAGTCTACCCCTGCTCGCTCCTCCTGCAAAGGTCAAACTCTCACTCTCTATACCCGAGAAAGAGCTGATATTTTCCAAATTGATCGCTGAGACGATCGCTGCATTCTCCTCAAGGCTTCTAAACATGCTAGCTCTGTTACAGATCAATGGATCAAGAGTTAGATTGAGAAACGAGGGGCTGGCATGATACCACTTGCCATATCTCATCGCATCAGAGAAGATAGGTATGATGCCGTGAGAACCTACCGGTACTTTAGCGGCCATCTCTTCGAGTACTTCATAGACATCAACGCCTCTGCGATCTGCTTCTATCTTCTCGATATCACAGAGAGCATCTCGAAACCAACGCATCACTAGCCCACTAAAAAATGTGATCCCCTCAGCTTGTGACAACCCACCGACCACATGCGGATTGATACGCAGAGAGATATCCGAAGGGGGAGTAACCGAAGCATCAATATTGACGATCTGCTGCCAAAAGCTTCCACCAAGTATAGCACTCTCACCCTCTCGCACCACACCCAATCCTGCCGAACCGAGCTGTACATCACCACCACCCATCACTACTCTTGTACCTTGGGCTAATCCAGTCTCATTACTCGCTCTTCTAGTAACTTCACCGATGACCTCTGAAGGCTCATAGAGAGGAGGGAAGATATCATCCTTGAGACCTACTTGTCTAGCTTGCCCAACCTCCCACTCTCTACTAGAGAGAGAAAATATCCCAGTAGTCCCAGCATTGGAAGGATCCGCAGCAATGACTCCTGAGAGTTTAGCCAAAACCCAATCACTGATCATAGAGAGTTTGGCAGTTCTCTTATAGATATCTGGTCTATGTTTTTTGACCCAGAGCAATCTAGGCAGAGCACCCAGAGCAAAAGTCTGTCCCGACTCCATATAGAACTCCTCTTCTATATCTGGGAACTTCTCTTTGAGCTCTCTCACCTCTGCTGAAGCACGAGCATCGACATTGGCAACACCCCAAAGCTCATCGCCCTCTGCATCATATAGTACGATACCCTCACGCATCGATGAAGCTGTCACTGCGAGGATATCCTCTGCATCTATCTGTGCACTGCTGATCGCCTCTTCTATACACTGCGATGTGATCTTCCAGTTTGTCCGAAAATCAAACCCCATAGAGTCCGCCACACCCTCCTCTGCCAAATGTGACCACTCATGCTGACCAACTGCTATCTCTCTGCCTGCCTCATCAAATATCACCGCACGAACAGACCCTGTCCCTGCATCTATCGTCATCAAGTATGCCATATTTTCTCCTTTATACTAAGATCTACTTCCCTTTGAGCTTCATCTGTTCGAGTTCCCAGTACTCCATCTCGAAGCTATCAGACTCTGAGATGCTTTGGTAGCCGCCTAACTCTTCTCCTTGGAGTATCGCTCTCATCGTGTGGGAGGTGATATCCTCTATGATCATCGCCTCTTTCTCATTTTTGCCGATCGATAGAGTGCCTACTCCTTGGATGACTGCCCAATTTGGAGTTGTATTTAGCATGATCTCATCTCTGCTATAGTGGTCAAAATACTCTCTATAACTCTCCATATAAGATGCCAAATCAGCTCTGTAGTCACCTCCGAACAGTATAGGCAGGCGTTTGGTTCGGATGATGTGCTCTGGAGTTAAAACCCCTTTTTGGTAGAGTCCCTCATCTCCTTGTGAAGCGAAGTGTTGTGCCAGTGATGACTGGTTGAGTCTCAAGACGACATCATAGCCTTTTGATTTGGATAGTAGCTCTTGGAGTCTCTCTATATCATACGGAGTCTCTTCTCTACTCTCAGATATACTCAATGGAGCATTCTCACCTAGGTACTCTTCTGCTTTGGCAACTGTCGCTATCATCTTGTCATAACTCTCTTTGGCATCATTATCAAAAGTAAATACCCCATGGTTGTGCAAAATAATCCCCTCCAAACTCTCCCACTCCACACCCTGTGTCATCTCATCGATCACTTTCGCCAATATAAACCCAGGCATCACATAGGGGATGATGAGATAGTTCTCACCATAAATCTCCTCTATCAACTGCTCACCATTCACCGTATTGGATATCGTCACGATCGCATCTGCATGAGTATGATCTACAAACTTATAAGGGATCAGGGCATGCAGGATCGCTTCTACTGAAGGATTGGGGGCATTTTTGTCTATGAGAGCCTCTTTTTGATAACGAACCATATCAGTATCACTGAGCTTTTCATACTTCAGCAGTGAGAGCAGATCACTCATCCTAGCTGGCGAGAACCCCTCCTTTTCGATAGAGCCCAGATCCCACCCACTCCCTTTGACATAGAGGATATCATCGATCTTGACAGAGGTGTTACCTCCTCCATGCAGCACTAGATCCTGATCACTTCCGAGCAGCCGTGAAGTGTAGACTCTCATATCCAGATCATCTAGCCCTTTCGCTCTAATATCATCAAATAAATTTTTCATTTTGTCCCTCTTATACTATCTTCAAAATCTCTCTGAGATCCTTGGTATCTACCACATGAGTCGCCTGCTCTTTGAGTATCGGCTTGGCACAAAATGCCACTCTCGTATCAGCATGCTCAAACATACTCAGATCATTGGCTCCGTCACCTACTACTAGAGTGTTGGCTCTATCTATGCCTAGAAGGTTTTGGAGGCGAACTATCATGTCTCCCTTGGAGAAGCCAAACATCATATCTCCGCCGACTTTGCCAGTCAGGATACCCTCATCATCATGGAGTACATTGGAGAAGTCAGCATCTATGCCTAGTCGTTTGGCAGCTGGTGAAGTGGCATTTCTAAAACCTCCGGAAAAACAGATAACCTTACAGTCTCTATCCTTGAGACCAGATATCACTTCGGATGCACCAGGCATCATAGGTAGATCGGCACATATCTCATCTACTTGGCTCTTGGGTAACCCCTCCAGTAGTGCAACTCTAGCTATCAATGACTTGAAAAAATCAAGCTCTCCTGCCATCGCTCTCTCCGTGATCGCTGCGACCTCTTTTTCCAGTCCGAGTGGTGCTGCCAAAAAATCTATAGTCTCCCCATCCATCAATGTCGAATCAAAATCAAATACTGCTAACTTCATTCTCTCGTCTCCTTTTGTATATTTTGGGTATGATTATATCCAAAAAAAGAGTCTCACTTATGTTCGATCAATTTTGCCAAACACTTTGTAGCGACAAACGCTTTATCACTGTAGAGATCAATCCCCCCCATGGTGCTTCTATCAATACTATCATATCCAAAATCAAAGAGAGTGGCTTGGCTGATAAAGTTGCAGGTTTTTCAGTCACTGACAACCCACTAGCCAAGCTCAAGATGTCCGGAGTACTCTCCGCTATCAAGATACAACAGACCTTTGGTAAAGCTGTCATAGCTACGATGAGTATGAGAGACAAAAACAAACTCTCACTGCAATCCACACTATTGGGTGCTAATGATTTTGATCTTAGATGTATCTTGGCATTGACGGGAGATCCTGCCAAGTTCAGTGACCAACCAGAAGTCAAAGGGGTACTTGAGAGGGACTCCACGCTGCTGCTAAGCATCATCTATCATCTCAACAAAGGTGTAGACTATAGCAACAAGATACTCTCTCCATCACCAAAACCCATCTATCCATTTGCAGTGAGCAATGCCTACGCCAAAGATATGAAGCGATTGCAAAAGAGGATCATAAAAAAACTAAACTATGGCGCTAGAGCCATCATCACACAGCCAGTATATGACTTGGACAATGCCAAAGAGCTACTCGAACTCTTTGAAGAGGCAAAAGCACTTAGTATCAGAGATACTGCCAAAGATGCACAGCTTATACTAGGTCAATTTCCTATAGTTAGAGCCAGAACAGCCAACTTTATAGACGATAAAGTCCCCGGTATCTCTGTCCCAAAAGATATAATTGATGAGATGAATTTAGCATCGATGGATGGAGAGGAGAGAGAGCAGGAGGTAGGGTTTGCCCTCTCAAAGCGTATCTTCGATGAGATGGTCGACATCCATGGAAAAGTACACTTGATGACACACAATCGTTTCGATCTCTGTTCAGAGCTTATAGGATAGAGATCAACTTTTTAGATTGGCATTATGTTCTTCGGCTTCACTCTTCTCTTTTTTGATCTGCTCATCCATCGCCATGAGTCCCAATCGTACTTCATTGAGATAAAAAGGTGTAACATCGTCATCTTTGCTCCACCTTACCTCATCTAGTCTACCTGTATACTTCTCTGAGAACTCATTGAGCTTAGTCTCAAATATCTCCATAGTATCACAGCGTTCGACAGCTCCCTCTTCGGTATCTTCCAACTCAATGTACCATCCGCCTTTGGGGTCTACCTTGATCGTTGCATCAAAAATAACTTCCATCATCTAATCCTTTGTAGAGTTTTTATCATCAAATCCAAAGAAACGCTTGATGCGTTCACATATAGTTACGGAACCTGTCTCTATATGACACACTTCAACCTCATCTATGTTGTCCACCAAACTATCTATGCGATCGGGCTGTTTTTTCCCTTCGATGATAAATCTCAGTGCATTGAGACGGATAAAGCCCTCCGCATCTGCTTGATTATAAACCTCATCCTCTTCAAATGTAGAGTGCTCTTCGCTATATAGTGAGAGGTCGGATTCTCTTCCTACTACTGTCACATTTCCTTTGTAGAGTTTTAGTTTTACTTCACCCTCTACACTCTCCTGTGTTGCATCGATAGCTGCCTGCATCATTTTGCGTTCTGGAGACCACCAAAATCCGTTGTAGATCAGCTTTGCATATTTTGGCATCAACTCATCTTTGAGATGTGCCTCTTCTCTGTCGAGTGTGATCGACTCTATAGCTCTGTGTGCTTTGAGCATGATCGTTCCACCCGGTGTCTCATAACACCCTCTAGCTTTCATACCGACATAACGATTTTCAACTATATCTATACGACCGATACCATGTCTGTTGCCGTACTCATTGAGAGTTTTGAGTATCGTTGCTGGAGTCATCTCTTCGCCGTTGATAGCGGTGGGGTCACCATTTTTATAGGTGATAGTGATATACTCTGCCTTGTCAGGTGCCTGCTCAGGACTCACACTCCAGAGCCACATATCCTCTTCTGGTTCAGCATTTGGATCTTCTAAAATCATCCCCTCATAAGATATATGAAGAAGGTTTGCATCCATAGAGTATGGGGATTTTTTACCTTTTTTATCGATCTCTATCCCATGCTCTTGGGCATACTCCAAAAGCTTTTCACGACTATTGAGATCCCACTCCCTCCATGGTGCGATGACAGCTATAGTTGGATCAAGTGCAAGATATCCGAGTTCAAAACGAACTTGGTCATTGCCTTTTCCAGTTGCTCCATGTGATACTGCATCAGCACCTGTCTGTTTGGCGATCTCTATCTGTTTTTTTGATATCAGTGGTCTTGCGATGGAGGTACCTAGCAGATACTCCCCCTCATAGATAGCATTGGCTCTAAACATTGGAAATACATACTCTTTGACAAACTCCTCTTTGAGGTCAAGAATAAAGATATTCTCCTCCTTGATCCCAAGATCAAGTGCTTTTTTTCTGGCAGGCTCCACCTCTTCACCCTGCCCCAAATCTGCCGTGAAAGTCACAACTTCACATTGATACTCATCTTGAAGCCATTTGAGGATGATACTCGTATCAAGTCCACCACTATAAGCCAATACAGCCTTTTTAATCTCTCTATGTGCCATTATCCAACCTTTGATATAGGATATAATTTTTGCGATTCTACCATATTATTGGTAATAACTGGCTATATGTTGTCAATCTTCAAATCTATAATATGCAGGGGTTTTTTACTATATAATACGCAAAAAAACATTGACATCTTTATCTATCACAAAAATCATACTTTTTTTCTGGCTAGGAGAGACAAATTGATCTACAAGCTAAATTACGCAAATCTTTTTTTCCAATATCGTATCCATGTATTTCTAAGTTTACTTCTGTGTACGCTTCTTAGTCTATTTGGGAGATTGTATCTGATATTTTTCTCCAACCTCTTTGTAAGTTTTTTATTTTTTACGATAGCTTTAAATCCTGATGAACCCTGCTGATGTGCTCCGTATATACTGAAAGCATTTACTTTTATATTGTTTCGTTTCAAGCTGAGTATATTATCTCTAAGTATCGCTTGAAAAATTTTATCCTGATTGGATGGTTTTTTCCATCTACTATGTGTTATATTGAGTTTTTTGGCATAATATTTAGCGGTTTTTGGCATGATCTGGTAGCGACCGTATGCACCGCTCTTTTTGTTTTTGACATAGTAGCTACCGCTGGATGATTCTGTTTTGATCATCTTTTTTACTATTTTTTTCATAGTTTTATGGTTTAGACCGGCATCTTTTGCCAATTTACCATAAGCTAATGCATTGACCTCTGTTGCTCCAAGAACAAATAGAAAGAGAAGAGTATATGCTCTTCGAAAAAAAGCTTTTGATTTGGAACCGATGTTTATGACTGAAGATTTGGATAGAGATATGGCAGCAATAAAAATAATAGCTGTATACAATATGATATCTATAGTGTACTCCTGTGAATTTTAATTTAATGAGCGGAATTATAGTAGAGTTCATAGAGGATGAGAAGAGCATTTTATGATAAAAAAAATCTCTAAAATGCCTAGTTTTATTGTTGAGTATAATTCAGTATTTTTTTAATCGTATCTACAGAGCAGAAGAAGAGTGCATCAAATATCGGATCAAGTCTTGTGATATTCTCTCCTATCACTTCAAAGGGGTGGACTTGAAACCCTTCACCTAAAGCATCATCACTAGGATATACTTCAAAGACAATTGGCTTAATAGTCCGAAGCAGATTCATCACTTTTTTATGATTTTTCACCTCTTTGTCTGGTATGAGAGTGCCATTTTTACTCTCGTTGAGGCGTATCTCCATCAGTAGAGTCAACTTATCCTTGAAGATGACTTTATTCCACTTCACGCCTCCTAGATCAAAGCTAAATTGGCTATTTTTTGCTATTAGAGGATGAGGCTTGGTTTCGCGTATAGCCTCTAAGAGCTGTAGGAAAAAATTGGTTCCTCCGAAAGATTGGGCACATCTGCTGATCCTATTGTGATAGGTTAACTTCTCTGCTTCACTCAAACTATTGAAATCACACATACTCATATACTACACCTCATTTTGTGATGACTCTTGGGATGGAGTATCATCTTCTATCACTTTGTGGGTTCTCTGGGCTGGTTTTGCTATGATCTCGATATAGCATCTCTCCCAGCTTCTGTCATAAGCTTTGTCTAGTGCAGTAGTGATCTCTGCTACATGTATGGATTGAGTCTCTTCACTATTTTGACCAAAACAGCAATCAAAATCCCAATAGTCAACTCCATCAGGAAGTTTTTTGTTTCGTTCTCGTTTGAGATATTTACGGATCTCATGTTTACTCGCCTCTACAACTCTCTCTACTTTTTTCTTCTCTTGTTGAAGTACAAATGTTTTTTTCATATCTTACCTTTGTTCATTTCGTTTTGATGAAGATCGTCTTCCCTGATGAGTCTCTTTTTTGTGATTTGATTCTCTTCTGTTTTGTTTTTGCTGGTTACTGTTTGATCTATTTCTAGGATTTGACTGACGCTTTTTCTGTATAGGTTCTGCCTTGATCGATGGATCTGGCACAAAAGCTTCGAGTACTACTTTTTTGATACTGCTCTTGATCAATCTCTCTATATTTTTCAAGAGCATTTTTTCATCTATACATACAAGCGAAATAGCTTCGCCCTCATTGCCGGCACGACCTGTCCTACCGATACGATGGACATAATCTTCTGGAACATTGGGAAGTTCATAATTGACCACATGGGGCAACTGGTCTATATCTATACCTCGTGCAGCTATATCAGTTGCGACCAATACACGCACCTCTCCGGCTTTGAAGTTTGCCAATGCCTTTGTTCTTGCACCTTGACTCTTGTTGCCGTGGATCGCCGCAGCAGTGATACCATCCTTCTCTAGCTGTGCAGAGAGGCGGTTTGCACCATGTTTTGTACGGGTAAAGACTAGAACCTGTTTCCAGTTTCCCATAGTAATGAGATGAGAGAGTAACTCTTTTTTGCGTACTTTATCTACAAGATATACACTCTGATCTACCTGCTCCGAAGCTCTATTTCTTCGTGCTACCTCTATGAGAGTCGGTCTATTTAGAAGTCCATCTGCCAATCTCTTGATATCATCAGAGAAGGTGGCAGAGAAGAGAAGATTTTGACGCTTCTTGGGAAGCATCGCCAAGATCTTTTTGATATCGTGTATAAATCCCATATCAAGCATACGATCTGCCTCATCTAGGATGAGATACTCTACTTTTGAGAGGTCGATCGATTTTTGACCAGAGAGATCGAGCAGTCGCCCAGGAGTAGCGATAACGATATCAACACCCTGTCTGAGTGTCGCTTTTTGAGGATTGATACCTACTCCGCCAAAGATGATCGTAGATTTGATAGGGAGATGTTTGCCATAGGTTTTGACACTCTCCCCAACCTGTGCTGCCAACTCCCGAGTCGGAGTCAAGACCAATGCACGAACTTCTCTTTTTCCTTTAGCTGGAGCAGTGCCACTGAGCAGGTGCAGAAGCGGCAGTGTAAAACCAGCCGTCTTTCCTGTCCCAGTCTGTGCTCCTGCTAGCAGATCTTTTCTCTCAAGTATGAGAGGTATCGCCTGTTTCTGCACAGGTGTAGGTTCACTATATCCCTCTTCGGATATAGCACGCAGTAGTGGCTCTGACAAGCCTAGTGTGTTAAATGACATTAATATTGTACCTTGTGTTGTGAAAGCCTACCAAAAATTTATGATCTATGGACGATCCAGGCTTTAGATGAATTTAGTATTGTAGTGTTATCAAGAAGTCAGTCGCAGACCGATGTGCAACTGAAATTGCGGAAGTATAGCATAAAAAATTGTATTCTTGTTTTTATGAGACAACTCAATATGAACTACTCCATCTACTTCAATAAAAAGTATAAGCGATCAGGACACCTATGGCAAGGAAGATTTAAATGCACAAGGCTACTCTCAGCATATGATTGCTAAAGTATTGGGTATATCACAACCTGCTGTGTTTGGGGTGATAAGGCTACCCCAAGGAGATAAACACACAAATAGAAGCCACCAAGAGGGTAAGATTTGCAAAATATAATTTGCAGGACTAGCCATAGCTAATTGCCCGTAGGAAATGCCCTTGGGGTACAAAAACGATTAACGAAGTATATGGGAAACCTCATAAAGCCCGTAGGGATGGTATATTTGAGAGTGCTAGCGTGATAGGTGTGAGTCTATTGAGATCATCATAGTTATAGTGTTCTTTGGTATTGCTGGCGTGGGTGATGGCGGAGAGGTTTCCTATGGTGTTGTAGGTGTGAGTTGTGGTTGTTTGTATGAGGGTGAAGGAGAGGAGAAGCAAGATGGATTTTAGGTATGACATATTGCTCCCTCTTTTGTGGGCTTAGATATTTTAGTATAATTTATTGGGAGAAGAATAGTTGTAATTGTTACTAGACCCCTATGCTCAATTTCCGCATCATAGCAAAAGATACTGGGAGACCTCCGGTTGCCGGAGGTACCTGAAAAAGAAGAAACTATTCTGCCGTAAACCACTCTTTCTTGAGGAGTCTAAATTTTGACAACTCTTTCTG
>JAYEOM010000096.1:20797-36071 GCA_034722955.1 Campylobacterota bacterium | reverse complement strand
CCATAATAACAGCACTAAAAGATGGGTATACCCAAGCGAATATTGCTAAGTTTATTGGGGTTTCTCGATCTTTGGTTTGTAAGACTTTGAAAGGAAGTGGTGTATATTCAACGCCTGACCCGTAGAAAGCCGAATATCAAATTGATAAAATCATAACCATTTATGTTGACCAAAATCCGATTAATCGTTTGGCAGTGCCAAACCTACAAAATACTTTTTGCGTAATCAAGGGTGCTGTTTCCAATGCACCAATATATCACATCTATCAAAATCCAATAAATCTTGTTGTTAGGATTATAACCAAACAGCGAGAAGTGCCATCAGGAGTAGCCCCAAGACAGCAAAAAGAAGCTTGAGATAGGTATAACTCTTCTCTTCAAACTCCTCATTGAAGATATCCATAATGGCAATATAGAGAAATGTTCCAGCGGCAAGTGCATCAAAGAGTGCTATGCTAAACTGTGTAGATTTTCCACTCAGTGCATTGGAGATCACTAGACCTATCACTATCCCAAGTGGTGTCATAAGACTAAACATTGTGATGAGATTCATAATCTTTGCACTCTCTATTTCACTTTTGAGCATACTGACACCTAGAGCAAAAGCAGCTGAACCTTTGTGTGCTAGTACAGCTATAGCGATAATAATAGACTGCTTTATCGTCTCTTCTGTCCCCAAAGCAACACCTACTATGATAGAGTGTATAGAGAGAATAAAGATCAATATATAAGAGGCGTTTTTTTGCTTGCCTGCCATACTCTTCTCTATAAATAGTATCAGTAAAAATCCCAGTGATGCGATAAAAGCTGCAAAGGGAAAGTCACTCGCAAGAACAGTAGAGAAGCCCTCTCTAGCATCTGGGAGCATATGGATAAGTCCCGCACCCAAAAAAATGCCGGCCGCAAAAGTATTTCCCAGTGAGAAGTATAAAGTACTTCTGCTGCTCTCTTTGATCTTAAAGGCTAAATATCCTCCAGCTAAGGCAGTTATGATGATCAGAAGTACCATAATAGTTTTGAATAGTAAAATAGTCATCAAAAATCCTCCACTATTGTTATCCGTACTTTACCTCTCGGATAGCAGCAGTGATATCGTCCTGACGCATGAAGTGTTCTCCTACCAGAAAAGCATCAGCTCCGATCTTGCCAAGCTCTACAACTGTCTCATGGTCATTGATGCCACTCTCTGCTACGATGATCTTGCCATTGGGGATCATAGGGATTAGCTTTTCGCTCAGATTCATATCCATCTCAAAAGTCTCTAAGTTTCGATGATTTATACCTATGATCGTTGCTCCTGCAAACATAGCTTTGACTAGATCAGATTTATCATGAACTTCAACTAAGACTTCAAGCCCAAGGTGGAGTGCATAGTTATAGAGCTCTTTTAACTCTTTTCTGCTCAATGCTTTGGCTATGAGGAGTACAAAGTCAGCTCCATAAACCAGTGCCTCTACTAACTGATACTTGTCTACAATAAAATCTTTTCTCAATAGAGGAGTATTGACATAGCGGCGAATCATCCCAAGATACTCTCTATCTCCTTGAAAAAAGTGAGGTTCTGTCAAGATGGAGAGTGCATCTGCACCTCCTTGAGTATACTGCTGTGCTATCAATACCGGCTCAAAATCTTCACGGATCACACCCTTGCTAGGACTCGCTTTTTTTACTTCTGCTATGATACGATATGGATTATCCTCTGTAGAACGAAGAGCACTCTGTACATCCTTGGGGATAAATGGATTGAAGCTTAGAGAGCGACCTAGCCAATCTACTGGAAAATCCTTTTTTCGCTTCTCCAAATCTTCTCTTGTTTTTTTGATGATATCATCCAATATTTTTGCCAATTGGTCTCCTTTTGATCCGAATTTTGCAATAGAGTCTCTATTGTAAAATTCGGGTTTAACTTCTACTACCTATAATAATCTGCTTTTGACACTCTCGTATCTTGTCCCAGTGATCCTTGATCTCAGGCTCATCAAGCCCCTCTCTCTCTACTACTTTTTTCATAATATTATAGGCTTTGAGACACTCCCCTTTTTTGAAGTATCCCCAGGCTTGAGAATCTAGGTAAAAACTATTGTCAGGTTGCTGCTCTAGTGCTTGAGCTATGACCTCTAGACCTCTCTCTATATCTAACTCTTTGTCTATAAGAGTATACCCATAGTAGTTGAGATAGATACTATCATCAACTCCCAGTAAAATCGCTTCATCAAAGAGAGAGACAACCTCCTCAAGCATCTTGGTATCATTTTTATCTTCGGCTGCCTCATAGACCAGGATCGCTTTCTCTGCTAACCACTTAGGGTCTCTATCATTGAGATAAAAATCTTCACATAGTTTCTTAGCTTTTTTGAAGTGCTTCTCTTTTTTGTAGAGATCATAGAGTATATCATCATCTCCACCGGTCAACTCTAAAAAATTGATCAGTGCGCTGAAATTACGGTTATAGAGATAGATCTCGATAATTTTTCCTAGATACTCTTTTTGAGGATACTTCTCATAAAGATCCTCATAAACCTCAAGTACCTGATCAAGGTTTTGCTCTTTGACATATAGATCTAGCAAAAGCTTATAGACTTCAGGAGAGGCATCCTCTATGCGTCTATGTGTCTCTAATATCTGTATGGCTCTTTTTGGATCTTTGAGATATTGTGCTTGGATGGCAGCGATCCTCAATAGTACCGGCTCACTCTTTGTTCTTCTGTAGAGTTTATTGAGTAGTTCGATACCCTTCTTATAATTTCCGGAAAACAGGTATGGATTGGCAGCGAGTTCCAAGTCAGATGCTTTATCCGAGTGTTTGAGAAGATAAGTACCGATCTCTTCAGCCTTTTTAAATGATTTCTCATTCATATAGAGTGCCAAAAGCAATCTTCTGCCTGTCAAATCCTCTGGATGCAAATCACTCCATGTTTTTAGTTTTTTCAAGCTTTCACTTACATTACTTTTGCTATATATGCTACTGCTCACCTCTTTAAAAAGATACTCTTTTTTAGCTGTTGCCTCATAAAGCTTATTGTAGATTTCACCAGACTGCAAAAAAGCATGATTCTCTTCAAGCCATATCGCTCTGATGATCCACTCATCTTCACTGAGACCTTCGATGATGACAAATTTCTTTTTATATATACTGCCATCGTTATCTGTAGAGTGTTGTGGCTCTACTGCTTGATTTTCAGACAACCCTACAGCCAGTGTATGACTTGCCATCGCTAGGGTCAACAGAGATGATATAACTATTTTTTTATAATTCCAGGACACTCTTTTTCTACCTCTTCTCTATCATTTTTGAACTGATCCCAAAAGGGAAAGGTGCGACACTGAAGCGGACGCACCGGATAAATAGAACAACACTTAAGCTTGGCATCAAAAAAAATACAGGCAAAATCACCCTCTACTTCTCTCTTTTTCTCTATCAAGCTATAGCGATGTTTGACTTTTTTAAGATGTATTGTAGCGAAATCTTCGACGCTTCGCTCTAAAAATAGTGCAATCTTCTCAATTTCATGGTATTTTACCCATATATAGCCACTCTCACCCGTACAGCAGTGACCTCCACAAGATATACATGCAGATGGATCAAAGCTATACTCAAAGCCCTCTTCTGCTATCATTTGCATCCCTTGAGGTACTCTTCTCTAAAAAATCACCCTTAATACTATGGGTTCCTGCTTTTGCAAAAGCGTGTTTGGCTTCCAAAAGATATCTATTCTCATCATCAAAAACAACAAGAGGAGGCATAACTCTAGTCATCGATCTAGAGCTCATCCGTGCTGCTATCATCACCAGCTTTGACTCTCTATCTATCTTGGAGTGAACAAACCGAATCACTTCCGGATTAATCTTGTTCTCTCTAAGTATTGCCAGCAGGCTATCTATCTGTTTGGCATCATAACAGAAGATAAACCTGCCACGGGGCTTCAGTAGTTTTTTTACCTTTGACACAAATGCTTCAAAAGGAAGATGATGTGCATATCGTGAAATATTTAGGTTGGTATCTCTACTCTGAGTCACCTGACTATCATAAAATGGCGGATTTGAGATGATAAAGTCAAACTTTTTATCACTATCATAAGAGAGAAAATCTCCTAAATAGGAGTCTGTTTTGATACTATTGATCTCATAGTTATGTTTAGCATAAAGTAGCATCTTCTCTTGTTTATCTATAATTGTCATATCGAGTCTAAAATCACGACTTAAAAGAAGTGATATCACTCCTACACCGCACCCTACATCCAAAACATTACCTTTTGGTTTCAATAAGGTGATAAAATCATATAAAAAAATAGAGTCGCTATTATAGCAGTAGCCACTTGTAGGTTGATAAAGAAACATAAAACTCCAAAATATATAATCCGAAATAGATATTTTATCTTATTTGGGTAAAATCATCATTATGATGAAACTAAAATCTATATTTACCAACAGCTTTGGGATACTCATCTCCCGTGTTACAGGACTTTTTCGCGATGTTTTGATGGCATCTGCACTAGGTGCATCTATCTGGAGCGACATGTTTTTTGTCGCCTTCAAACTACCAAATCTTTTTCGCCGTATCTTTGCTGAAGGTGCATTTACTCAAGCATTTATGCCCTCTTTTGTCTCCTCTAGGCACAAGGGAGTTTTTGCTACTGCTATCTTTTTGAGATTTTTACTCTTTTTGATGGCATTTTCTCTGATGGTTACTATCTTTCCCGAACCCATCACAAAACTTTTGGCTTGGGGGTGGCCTTGGAGTCAGATAGAGCAGACAGCACCTCTAACTGCCATAAACTTTTGGTATCTTGATCTCGTATTTATTGTTACATTTTTAGCCACACTGCTACAGTATAAAAATCATTTTGCTACAACTGCCCTATCAACTGTCCTGCTAAATATCTCTATGATAACAGCACTATATATCTATATGAAGGATGATCCAAAAACTGTAGCCTATGCTCTAAGTTTTGCTGTATTGACAGGAGGGGTACTACAGGTAGTTGCTCATCTCATCACAATTAGACACTTCAATCTTCACAAACTTCTCATAGGTGGATGGAGATATAGAAAAACCAGAGATATCAAAGGAGAGGAGAAGCATTTCCAATCTCTATTTTTACCAGGCATACTAGGAAATTCTACACCTCAAGTCTCTGCTTTTATAGATACAATCTTGGCAACATTTCTCTTGGCGGGTTCAGTCTCTTATCTTTTTTATGCCAACCGTGTTTTCCAGCTACCACTGGCTATCATCGCTATCGCTACTGCCACAGTACTCTTTCCTGCTGTCTCCAAAGCACTCAAAAATGGTCAAGAGAAGATAGCCTACGACAATCTAAAACAGGCCTTTTGGTTATTGACATTTTTGTTAGGTGCTGCTATGCTCGGTGGTATTTTGCTGGCTGAACCTATCGTTTGGCTGCTTTTTGAGAGGGGGAAGTTTACACAAGTTCAAACGCTAGAGACTGTAGTGGTACTTCAAATGTATATGGTAGGGCTACTCCCTTTTGGATTGGCAAAACTATTTTCTCTATTTCTATACGCTTCACACAGACACTTGAGAGCTGCCAAGATAGCCATCTATTCACTCATCACATCTGTAACATCATCCCTGATACTCATGCACCCTATGGGGGCTTCAGGGCTTGCACTTGCTGGCAGTATCGGTGGATGGGTACTTTTTATCTTTACAGTACGAGAAGTTGGATCTGATAGATTTTGGGTGATGGTGAAGTCAAAGAGATCACTCTATTTTATACTCTCAATGGCAGGATTTGCACTTCTGCTCTATTGGGTTAATACCTGGATAATGGAGTATATAAGGTGATAAAATTAGCATGAAAGCAGATAGATGAATACAAAACAACCCACTTTACGGTACTACTCTATAGATGCCTGTTATTGACTTTAGCCACCTCTCCATCATGCTTCTTCCCATTGTCATTGTGGGATATTTTTACTTTAGATGGACAGGAGATCGTTTTGAGATAGCATGGGCTACCCTGCGGATGATAGGACAGCTCTTGATGATCGGATTTGTCCTGACTTATCTTTTTGCTATCAACTCTTGGCTAATGGGTGTGGGAGTTGTACTTTTTATGGTTGCAATCTCCTCTTGGATCGTGATGCGTAGTACTCTTGAGAGGAGCTGGATGCACTTTAGCCGGATCATCGCTGTCATCTTTGTAGCAGGAACCATAAACCTACTGCTGGTACTCTATGCTGTCATAGAGTTAGATCCACCCTACCAGGCTAAATCTGTCATTCCTATCGCAGGAATGATCTATGCCAACGCCATGAATGTATTGGCACTATATATAGAGAGATTTGAATCAGAGAGCAGAGATCAAGAGTTCATAACAGCTCGTGCTACTGCTTTTAGGGCGGCTATGATTCCTCAGATCAACACCTTTCTAGCTGTGGGACTCGTATCACTGCCCGGCATGATGACAGGACAGATCCTATCGGGAGTTGACCCGCTCATAGCAGTTCGTTATCAGATCGTTGTGATGGCGATGGTGATGGGAAGTGCTGGACTCAGTATCATTTTGTACACTCTTTTTATCAAAAGAGATTTCTCCTAATAAATATTTGGCTATAATAGTGATAGAATAATAACCAAGGGAATAAAGATGAGGATTTTATTGAAGTCATTTTTGATTATGATAACCACGCTATTTTTTGTAGGATGTACAGATGTCAATACCCTCTGTGCAAATGAAGACGACAACACATCTCAAGATACTAACTCTACATCTCCTGATGACAACAGGTCAGATAACGATGACAACGGGAGCTTGATACCGATAGATCCTATATATCCTGATGATTCAAACCAAACAGATCCAGATGACAATAAAACAGATGAAAATATCACTTATACTCTACACGAAGATATAAAAACAACACTCTTTTGGGTTGGTGAATCAGATCACAATAGCTCTGCTTGGGATGAGAGGTGGATAGAAAATTTTGGAGGTGTTGATAACCCGGATGAGAGAGATGGCTACAATCCAGAAGCATTTACCCCTGATGAAAATCCATTTTATGCAGCACTTCCTTTTGATGATCTCGATAGAGATAGAGAGGCAAAAGAGGATAGAGTAGATTATATACCTTGGGCTACAGAGGATGATAGTCAATATGAATCTATCTGTAAAAATAGATGGATCAAGATAACATCAAATCGAAAAAATGTTTATGCACAATGGGAAGATGTAGGACCATCAGATGATGACAAAGAGTATGTTTTTGGAGATCACAAGCCTATAGAGAGTGGTGATATTGGACTTTTCGTCTCTCCTGCTGTCAGGGATTATTTAGGCATAGATATCAACGATACCGTTGATTGGGAGTTTGTAGACAACAATAGTGTTCCAGATGGTCCATGGAAAGATATCGTTACTATATCAAGTTCTGATTAATTGAAAAACTACAAGGTTGTCAGATAATGTTTATCTATGATAGTGTAAAGAGAAAGAAAGTACCATTTGAGCCACTCAGAGATGGTGAAGTCTCTATCTATGTTTGTGGTCCTACTGTTTATGATGATGCACACTTAGGACATGCTAGGAGTGCTCTTAGCTTTGATCTCCTTGCCCGCACACTTCATACTCTAGGATACAGCGTTACCCTCGCCAAAAACTTCACTGACATTGATGACAAAATCATCAAAAAAGTTGAAGAGAGTGGCAGAAGCATGAGAGAGATCACCGACTACTATATCGACCGCTACCTCAGAGAGATGGATGCACTTGCTGTAGAGAGGAGTGATATTGAGCCTAAAGCTACAGAGTCTATGGATGCTATCAAGGCAATGATAGAGAGACTCTTGGAAGAGGGGTTTGCTTATCGCATCAGCAGTGGTGATGTCTATTTTGATACTGCCAGGGATCCCAGATATGGTGAGATCTCCCATCGTGTCAGTGATGATAGTGATACACAGAGTCGAGTAGAACATACTCTAGAGAAAAAAAATCCAAAAGATTTCGCTCTATGGAAAGCGTGTGAAGAGTTAGATGAGATATGCTTCGATGCACCATTTGGCTCTGGACGACCCGGTTGGCATATCGAGTGCTCTGCTATGATCGAAAAACACTTTCAATCTACTAAAGAGTACTCTATAGATATCCATGGCGGCGGTGCCGACCTACTCTTTCCTCACCATGAAAATGAAGCTGCACAAAGCCGATGTGCCTCAGGACATGAACTAGCCAAATACTGGATGCACAATGGTTTTGTACAGATCGATGGAGAGAAGATGAGCAAGTCACTAGGGAACAGTTTTTTTCTCAAGGATGCCCTAGAAGCCTATGATGGCGAAATACTTCGATACTATCTCATCTCTATACACTATCGCAATGATTTCAACTTCAACGAAGAGGATCTTCTAATCGCCAAAAAACGCCTAGACAAACTCTATCGCCTAAAAAAACGCATCACTCTGGGCAAAGCATCTACGCCATCTAAAGAGTTCAAAACATCTCTTTTGGAGGCGATGGGCGATGATCTCAATATCTCTGTGGCACTCTCTGTTATCGATGAGACGATAGCCCAAACCAATGAAAAACTAGATATAAATCCCAAGGATAAAGCACTCAAGAGAGAGACTCTTGCCAATATAGAATTCATCGACAAACTTCTAGGTTTTGGGGCTAAAGATCCTTTTGATTATTTTCAGATCGGGATTGATCCAGAGCTCAAAACAGAGATAGAGAGACTTATCACAGCACGCACAGAAGCCAAAAAAGCCAAAGATTTTGCAACTTCAGATACTATCAGAGATCAGCTCACTGAGATGGGTATTGCGATTATGGATAGTACAGAGGGAACCCTTTGGGAAAAATTATGATATAATCTCAGATCAACTTAAGGAATATTACAAATGAAAAACTTACTCTCAACACTTACCATTTTATGTGGTTTATACACTACACAACTAGTTGCATATGATCCTCCTGCGACACAAATGCATGTCAATGAGATTGAAATCCAAGAGAGTGAACAGTATGCTTTTGCCGGTATAGGAGCAAAATATTCAGACTCTTTTGAAGAGAAGGGCGTTGTTGATTTCCGTCTGGGAATACAAAACAGTGTCTGGAGAACTATCTTCTCTTATGAGAGTAACTTTGAAGAGTATCAAGCCATCATGCTAGAGGTAGATAGAACCGTTGTTGCTGGTCTACTAGGTGGAAAAGGTCGTATCTATCTAGGAGTATCTGCAGGCTGGGTACTCTTCTCCGGTGACCGTATAGAGAACGATCTAGTAGTTGAGTGGGAAGATTATGGTTACGCATATGGTGGGAATGTTGGTTTTATGTATTATCTGAGTGACCGTCTGGATCTTAGTATCGGATATCGCTATCTCATAGTCAAAGATACCTGCGGAGCATCATGCATTAAAGACAACATACATGGAGTAGAGATCGCTCTACACTACTTCTTCTAGTAACTACATAAGGCTACCCCAAGGAGTATCCACAAAAGGTACCTCCAAGACTACATGATAATGGCAATCCCTTTTGAAGGCTATTAGAGGTTCCCTTAAATTTGTGTTCCTAAAAATTGAAAGGAATATATATGTCAACCACCATAGAATGCCCCAGTTGTGGCGTAGAGATAGATGTCAATGAGAGACTATCTCATCAGCTTGAAGATGAGATAAAACAGAGAAATGCTATAGCATCCAAAAAACTTCAAGATGAGATAGAGGCAAAGAGAGATGAGTACAAAGAGGCACTAGGCAGACTCAAAGTAGAGAGAGAAGAGTTTGATACCCAACTAGCCAAAGCGACAGAAGCTAAAGTCAAAGAGGAGAGTGCAAGACTCCAATCAGAGATAAAGAGAGAGCTTTTAGCTGAACAAAAAGAGTCTATGGCACTCCTACAAAAAGAGCTTGATGAGAAGTCTGCACAAGTGCAAGAACTCCATAAAAGCAAGATACAAATAGCCAAGCTACAACGAGAAAAATCTGAAATAGAAGATAAAATAAAAGCAGATATAGAGCAAGAGTTCAATGCTAAACTCAAACTAGAGCAGGATAGAGCTGATCTAGAGCAGATCAAAACCAAAGAGAAGCTAAAGCAGGAGTTTCAAGAAGAGAGAGCCAAAGAGAAGCTTGAACAAGAGAGAGCCAAAGAGCTACTCAAAAAAGAGCTTGCAGCAGAACAAAATGAGTCACTCCAGCTACTCCAAAAAGAGTTAAAGGCCAAATCAGAACAGGTAAAAGAGCTCAACAATGCCACTATAGAGATAGCAAAGCTCAAAAGAGAAAAAGATGAGCTGACATCCAAAGCCAAGGCAGAGGCACAAGTAGAACTAAGTAGACTACTGCAAGAAGAGAAGGCGAAGATAGCCAAGAGTATATCAGAGCAAAATGAACTCAAACTCAAAGCAAAAGATGAGCAGATAGAGCAGATGCGTAGAGATATAGATAATGCCAGAAGAAAGGCTGAGCAGGGCTCTATGCAAGTGCAGGGTGAAGCCCTAGAGCTGACCATAGAGTCGTGGCTGGAGTCTCAGTTTCCTTTCGATAGCATCGATGAGGTCAAGAAGGGAGCTTTTGGGGCAGATTGTGTGCAGACTGTCAATACTCGCGAAATACCCAACTGCGGTGTGATATGTTATGAGAGTAAAAATACCAAGGCTTGGAGTGACAGCTGGATAGCTAAACTCAAACAGGATATGTTGAGTGTCAATGCCGATATAGGTGTGCTAGTAACATCTGTATATCCAAAAGAGATGAGACGGATGGGCTTTGTCGATGGGATATGGGTCTGTAGCCTCGATGAGTTCAAAGGCTCTGTATCTCTATTGCGTGAGAGTCTCATACGACTTCATCAAGGCATCCGTAGAGATGAAAATAGAGCCGACAAAATGAGTCTGCTCTACGACTATATGACAGGCAATGAGTTCTCTATGCAGATGAAAGCTATAGTAGATGGATTTATCAAGATGCAAGATGAACTAGCCAAAGAGAAGCGATCCCTGATGGCATCTTGGAAGAGAAGAGAGAAGACTATAGATGGAGTCCTAGCCAACACCACAGAGATGTATGGAGCGTTGCAAGGGATAGCAGGGAGTTCAGCTATTGTACATATAGATGCACTGGAGTTGCCTGAGGAGATAGAGTAAGGAGTCTTCAGATATCAGCTATTGAGAGACTCCACTTTCAAACGCTCTGATCACTCTTTGCAGCTCTTTTTGGGTCTCTGTGGAGTCATCATCCCCATAACGGATCAGCTCATAGAGTCTATCTATCTCTTTGAGTGATTTTCGCTCTGGATGGTCAGAGATATAGCGTTGAAAAAAGTGATGCATTGTCTCTCCATCTTTACGCCTGTATCCCTCTTTTTGGAGTACTTTAAGCAGTGGTGATATAGTGCACAATAGCTTATCTTGGCATACGGGACGGCGAAAATAGAAGAAGAGTGCAAAACTCAGCAGAACAAAGAGACCAAAAGAGGATAGTAACTTCAACACAAAACCAGGCTCCCCTCTAGCTCTATCTAGGAGTTGCATTTGACGAAAATAGCTATACTCCAGTATCCAAGTCTCTACCTGATATTTGAGATACATCAAGTATAGATGAGTCTGTGTGAAAAACTTATCACCCTCTTGAGAATTTTGCTCTTGCCCTAACAGCTCTACTGTCTTGGTATCTATCATGCTTGCAGTAGCAGTTGTCTCATATCGTATCCATCTTCTATCTATGAGTAGTTCTGCCCAGGCATGAGCATCTCGCTCTTTGATGATCAGATAATTTTTAATACTATTGATAGGATCTGCTTTGTAGCCTGTGACGATGCGTGCCGGTATACCGGCCATACGAGCCAACAGTACAAAAGATGAAGCAAAATGGACACAATAACCACTTCTCTTCTCAAAAAGAAAACTATCAACGGAGTGGTTGAGATCGATTGGTTTAGGTCTCAGGGAGTAGGTTAGATTTTGATCTTTGAAGATATTTACGAGAGCTGTAGCACGCAACTTGCTATCTGGATACTTCTCTTGGAGCCTCTTTCCTAGCTTTAGACTCTGGGGATTATCATCCCGATGGTAACTCAATGATGCTTTGATGATAGCCGGTTCGACATATTTGCCATAACTATACCCAAGTGCTGAGCTCGCCTCATAGTGTTGAGGATCCTGGATAGGCTCTTTGAGCGTAGTCACAAAATCTGCATCTACTGTTGCACCTGATGGTGCCTCTACAGGCATATCCAGCAGATATAGCCAACGCTTTTTTGTAGGATATAGCGATACTTTATAGACGATGAGATCATCCATCCTCTCTAGGGGTTCTCTAGCTCCTCTTTTGATCGCCTTTGGTAATGGCTTCCAGTGGTTCTTCTCTTCGCTATAGAGAACTGTACCGCGAAAATAGAGTTGTTCCGAAGTAGGAACAAGATCTTCAAATCCAACCTCCATCACGATACGATCAGAGGGGACAAGAAGGGCTTTGTTGTCCAGATACATCATACCGTCATGTCCTGTACGACTCACATCATCACCATGAAATCCATACGAAGCATGCTCAAAAGATATACGAGGAAAAAAGACAAACAGCAGCATAACCCAAGGCAGAGAGAGAGCAAACAGCATCCCTGTCATACGAAGATTTTCTCTCAAACTCCCCTGCATTCTATAGGACAAGATCAATAACAGCAGAAAAAATATCTCTATCACAACATAGACAAGCATCACTATCGAGTTGAAAAAGAAGAGTGAGAGAGCCAGCAGCAGAACTGGAGAGATGAGCAGATAAAAATTTATCTGACCTGTCATACGCTGCAGAGAGACCGCGATCAAGAGCAGATAGACCAGAAGCTCTATAAAGATACGAAGACGCGAAAGCCCACTGAAATTGAATGCACCATAGAGAGATAAAAACAGAGCCAACAGACCGAGTATAGCTGTAAAAAACAGTGTCAGATTTGTAGGGTTTTTGTGGAGTAGAAGCAACACAAATACCAGTAGCAGGTAGAGTAGCATCGGCACCTTTATCAGCAGAAGCAGAGGGAGCAGTACAACCATATAAGCATAATCCAACAGCCTCAACGGCGTAGGGTCAGTAAAGCGCGAGATATTCAAGAATCGCATCGACACTCTCCTGGTTTGACTTGAGTACCTTATGAGGCATATTGATCCTAAATGCTTCTCTCGTCCGCTCACACTCTAAAACCCAAAGCGTCAACTGCGACAAACGAGACTCATCATCTCTGCCTGAGCGATAAAAATCAAATACCAACTCTTTTGTCTCCATCACATGGGCGAACTGCTTTACTGCCGGTTCTCCCTTGGCTACTGATGCCCAATGGATACGAGAGAGACTCTCCTTTCCGCTATATGGAGATAACCCATCAAAATCTCTCTCCTCCCCGAAAGGTCTCTCCTGTTGTGAGAGAAATGAGCTTAGCGGTTTTCCGGATGGTCTAGGATAGATGATAGCTTCACAACACTTCTCCACAGGGAGTACAAAGCGTACTGTAGAGAGTGGGAAAAAGCTCTGTAGCCAACACTCATCGGAGTGCATCCGTCCGCGTTTTTGGGGAGAGATAGAGAGTGCGATCAGGCTACTGCTCTCCGCCTCTATCCTCATCGCTTGTGTAGCATAGCTATCACAATGCACTGTTATAGCCCATGCGGGTGCAGTTGATAGATTGGATACCCTAAAGAGACAATTGCCATCTTCTCCTGCATATAGTCTCTGGGTATGGCTAAAACCAGCTTCAAGCTGTCCGATATTCAGGATACCAAAAGGTCCTGCACTAAATGCGGTAGCAAATACAAAAAATAGTGTGATATAGACTAGATTGAAGTTATGCATATAGGCTTCTAGGAAGAGTCCAAAGAGAAGTATAACAACCAATAGACTATAGATAGTTGCCCTCTGAGTGACACGCTTTCGTATCCTGATAAAGTTTCGAAAAGATCTCATCGGAGTATTTTGTATCTAAGTATCTGAACGAACATGCGAAAAGATCTCATGGTGAATACGACCGGCAGTTGTCACCCCCTCCACAAAACGCATACGGTGGGCACACACAGCAGAGGTTACAGCCTGTAGATCGTCAGGAGTAGCGTACTCTCTTCCATGGAGCATAGCCCATGACTTGAGCATCCCAGTCAATGCCAATGCACCTCGTGTAGATAGTCCATACTCAAAGAGCTTGCTCTCACGGGTAAAGTGTATAATATCTTGGAGATAGTTCAACATAGCATCACTCAGCCGTACCTCTCTGGCTCTCTGCATCAGATCAGTGATCTGCTCTATACTCAAGAGTGGATCTCTCTTCACATGCGGAGCAGATGCTGCACCCAAGAGTATCTTTCTCTCTGATACTTGATCTGGATAACCTATCCCAAAAGAGCAGATAAAGCGATCTAGTTGCGAATGCGGCAGAGGAAAAGTCCCCACCTCTTCATGTGGGTTTTGAGTGCCGATCACAAAAAAAGGTATAGAGAGAGTATGAGAAGTACCATCTATAGTCACATGCCCCTCCTCCATAGCTTCTAGGAGTGCAGATTGTGTTTTTGGCATAGCACGGTTGATCTCATCAGCGAGTAGAAACTGTGTAAATATAGGTCCCTTTTTTAGAACAAAAGCACCCTCTTTTTGATTGAAATAGCTCACACCCAATATATCAGAGGGGAGCATATCACTCGTGAACTGGATCCGACCAAAATCCAGACCCAATACTTCGGCAAATCTCTTCGCCAAAGTAGTCTTGCCTACACCTGGGATATCCTCTAACAATACATGCCCACCGGCAAAATAAGCTGTCAAAGCAAGTACAATAACATTTCGCTTACCGATCAACTCCGACTCGATAGCATCTACTACAGGAACCAATTGTGGATTTAATTTATCATTCATAGATGTATCATAGCACAATTATCTATGAGAGTTAACCATCAAGTCTTAAAAGAACGATTTTATGTTAAAATAACTTAGATATTTTCATAGATAAATAAGGTACAAAAGTATGGCAGGAAAAGATAGAGGTACTCTACTGGAGTTGATAAGAGATTTGAATATGGAAGAAAAAATGGGCAACACGACTGTAGGGGTAGACCTGTGTGTCTGCCCTTGATATGGTGATCTGAAATGGTTTTGTTTTTAACATGTGGGTAGACACACGGGTCTACCCCTACGGGTTGTATGCTCGTTCCCATCCGTCCTCGGCAATGCCAATGAAAACTTTCGGAGGCATACCAAAGAGATAAGTGACTAGATAAAGATATCTCCGTGTACTGCATCTTCGCCATTGAGATCAATAACGATGTCCAAG
>JAYEOM010000096.1:0-20697 GCA_034722955.1 Campylobacterota bacterium | reverse complement strand
CTCTGCACTCCACTTCCTGTATGTACGGCGTAGTTTTCTATACCGTTTGCACTCAATTGCTGCTGGGTACTATTGGTCAGTGTGACACTCATCGTAGTGCCGGCAGCAGCCATTGCATCTGCTTTGGTGAGTGCAGCATCATCATAATGGAGAGTTACCTCTTTGCCGGCAGCATTCATAGAGAGTTCTATATTTGCGACAGCATTTAAGCCATCCCCTCCTACTCCACCTATAGTGATAGCCTGACTTCCCTCTGCGATAATCGTTCCGATCTTATCATCAAAACGAGTTGTATCTACTGTCATCTTTTCACCACCATGATTGATCAGATGAAGGGTTTCGATATTGGATATCTCGGTATCCCCCGTCGTTACTTCTCCTACAGCTGTACTGGTTATCTCCAGTCTGTCATTACCATCTCCACCATCTGCGGAGTCATTGTCTTGATATGTAGTTGTCGCTGCATCACCTGTCACAAGACCAAAGAAGGTATCATCGCCATATTTGTCGATCAATGTATCTCTCTTTATAGTGAAAAATTGTGAACCCAATTCGCTCTCCCAGATCGCGATCTGTGCTGCTGCTGCTACGACGGTTGCAGGATCGACGGTGATACCGACCATGATCTCAACCGACTGATCATAATCACTCAATCCGCTATCTGCAAAGTCAAGACCTACGAGTGTCTTATTGGTGAGGATCTGATCGTCTGTACCCAATGCACCATTTGCAATCGCCAAAATCATATTGCCCGGAGTGATATTTCCGCTCTCTAGTTCAGCAACCCAATATGCCAATCCTACTTCATCGGGACCGTGATTGAACATATTATTGTAAATCGCATTGACAAAAGCCGTATAGTCGGTGATCGTATCGCCATATAGTGCCTGTGTCTCAGGTTGGTCAAAAAAGCTCTGTGCGATCTCTTCAATACTCAAAGATGATGCAACCCAATACTCTATACCCGGTGCATCCGGTGCCCTCATAAAGGTAGCGACATATAGCTCTGTCACTTGTGTTGTAGTTCCTGCCATCTCTAATCCTTTTTAGCTTTAAGATTTAATATGATATCACTCCCTAGAGAGAATGTCAAGGGCAGACTACTCTTGGGCATCTGCTAGGGTTAGTGCAAATAGTACATTGACACTGTGGCGTTTCAGTGTCATTTGTGCCTCTTGCAGTGTAATGCCTGTCGTGATGATATCATCTACCAAAATCACATCTATACCTCCAGGTCCCGTATAGGAGAAGTCTCTAGGATTGTTTAGTCGGTATTGCAGTGTTTTGCCGGCATAGTTCACACTATTTTGTGACAACAGAGATGCATGTAGGATTTGCGTGCTGTCGCTCTTCATCTTGTGTGTCATGCAGGCTACATGCGAGTACCCATTTTTGATACGCTCATCGATACCTATGATCGATATGGGAGAGGGGTCTTCTTGGATAAATCTTCGGATAAAAGGCTGCATTGTCATCTCGGAGAGATCTCTAAAGATACGATAACCTTCGGGTTTATGTTTGTGCAGCAGTAGTGACTCGATCGTACTGTATCGGTAAAAACTGATCACTTTTAGTGAGCCGACCTGACGCTCTTTGATAGTGGGTGCAAAGAGTTGATCTCTACAGCGAGGACAGAGTGACTTGCGACTAAATCTATAACAAGAGAAACAACGCACCCCTACTCCTCAAACATCCTCTCCAAAGCTTCTGCAGCACCCAGTGGTATACTGATCTTGGCTCCTTGACTCTCTCTAGGATTGATACGAATCAATGGAGTATCAAAGCGTTTAGAGATGCGTTCACTACTATTTCTAACCGTCGGTATAGCACTACCTGCTCCCATCTCGATGATCGCTAACTCTGCACCATCTGCCTCTACCCTATCTATCCATCTAGTCAATCGATCTCTCTGAGTATTTGTGCGGCTATAGTTCCATCCATAGTCACCAAACATCAAGATATTGGGTCTTGCTATAGCTCCACAGTGAGGACATTTCGGGAGTGGGTCTCTCGCCATAAAATCTCTACTTATATCTACAACTGTTCTATCCCCACTCCATATATCTCTCTGACAGTCACAGATACACTGTAGGTGATGGATAGAGCCATGACACTCCATCACCCTACTCTCATCGAAACCTGCCTTTTGGAACTGCCCATCGACATTGGAGGTAAATATAAAGGAGTTATATCTTTTATCTCTTGACAACTCTAGGAGTTTTTGAAACCCAGAGTGTGGTATAGTGTCACGATATAGATGGAGACGGTGACCATAAAATGCCCAAGCTAAATGAGGATCGCTATCAAACCACTCAGGATTTGCCATCTCTTCAAAGCTGAGTCCGAGCTCTCTCGTCTTGGGGTAAGCACTCCAAAAACCCTCAGTCCCACGAAAATCTGGCAGACCACTATCGACTCCCATGCCAGCGCCAGCTGTGATGAACAGGGCATCAGCTTCTAACAGAAGCTCTTTGGCTCTATGAAAACTCTCTGCTGTTGTCATAGATCTAATCGTCTATATAGCTTACGACTCTTCTTCTCTCACCATTTTGAAGTCTCATCTCATCATAAAGCTTTTGATACTTTACTTTATCTTCAAAACTTATAGGTGTTCTCAATGATTTATACTCTACCAATTTACCATCTTTGTAGACTCCGCTTATATCCGCAAAAACCCAATAGTGTCCTGTGTCTTTTCGTAGATTTTTGACAAAACCGCTCCATTTTCCACCACTCTTTAGCTTTTCCCATAGATCCTTGAATGCAGCACTTGGCATATCAGGATGTCTTACCATATTGTGTGAATTGCCGATCAGCTCATCTAAACTATATCCGCTGATCTCTACAAATGTCTCATTGGCATAAGTGATATTGCCTTTTAGATCTGTTCTAGAGACTATCAACTGCTCTGCAGGAACAACTGTCTCTATCAAAAACTCACCTTTATTAAATTCCATCTTTTACCTTTCTATTATAAATACGAAATATCGGTTAAAAATCATAATATATCTCTGATCACCATCGCATAATGCAATACGATAAAGTTCAGAAAGAATATACCCATAGATGCACCACGAGAAAAGAGTTTCTGCTTAAGGCTCTTCTCTGTATGAAGTGTTTTGAGTGCTATGATAGTATGCACCACAGTCATGATAGCCAATACAGCCACAAAGATGAGCTTTATGCGAAGTGAATCTATCACTTCATTGTGGATACTCATATCAAAGAGTATATCCATCAATCCGTTATCTGTGATCATACAAGTACCTGTGATCAGAAGTGTAAATAGTGCTGTAATCTCAAAATAGCCGTAGATTGGTCCGATACGGGGATAGACCTCTTTTTGATCCTGTTTGTCTCTCATGGTTACACCGAGGATAAAGAGAAAGACTGAACCACCGATCCATGATATCGCTGCTATCATGTGAAAGTGTATAGCCCAACCCATTAACTATCCAGCTTTAGAACAGCCATAAATGCCTCTTGAGGTACCTCTACGCTTCCGATCGACTTCATGCGCTTTTTGCCGGCTTTTTGCTTCTCCAAGAGCTTTCTCTTTCGTGTGATATCACCGCCATAACACTTGGCAGTTACATTTTTTCCCATCGACTTTACATTGGATCTAGCTATTACATTGTTGCCGATACTCGCTTGAATAGCCACTTCAAATAGTTGTCTTGGGATCAACTCTTTGAGCTGGGCGACAAAAGCCAATCCGCGTGTTCTAGCCTTCTCTTCGGGTACGATGATGGAGAGTGCATCCACCACCTCTCCTGCAACCTTGATATCAAGCTTGACAAGCTTCCCCTCTCTAAAACCAATAGGCTCATAATCAAAACTTGCATAACCCTTGGTGATACTTTTGAGTTTGTCATAAAAATCCATCACTATCTCATTCATAGGGATATCATACTCCATGAGAACACGAGTCTCATTGAGATAATCCATCTTGATCTGAATCCCGCGACGGTCATTTAGAAGCTTGATGAGATTGCCTACGAACTCTTGAGGAGTCAGGATAGTCGCTTTGACATATGGCTCATATATAGCATCCAACTTTTGAGGTTCAGGGAGTTCACTGGGGTTTTGGATCTCCATATCATCACCACTGGTCAGCTTCACTTCATATACTACCGTAGGTGCAGTTGCGATGAGATCTAGGTTGAACTCCCGCTCAAGTCTCTCTTTGATCACTTCCATATGCAGCATGCCCAAGAAACCTGTTCTAAATCCACTACCCAATGCCATAGAGCTCTCAGGCTCGAAACTCAGAGAGGAGTCATTGAGTTTTAATTTATTGAGTGCGTCACGCAGATCTTCAAACTTATCTGTCTCTATAGGATAGATCCCTGCAAATACAAATGGTTTAGCCGGTTCAAAACCTTGGATCATATCTGTGGTAGGGTTCTTAGCATCTGTGATGGTATCTCCCACCTGTAGAGAGTCAACTGTTTTGAGTCCCATAACTACTATGCCTATCTCACCTGCACGAATCTCATCCGTTTTGATAGGATCGATAGGGTTTGGGTACATTAGATTAAGGATCTGATGCTCATTTTTAGTACCCATTATTTTAGCTACTTGTCCTTTTTTGAGGCTCCCCTCAAATACACGCACTAGTGCCAAAGCTCCTAGGTAGTTGTCAAACCAACTATCATATATGAGTGCTTTTGCCGGAGCCTCTTCGTCACCGTTAGGAGCAGGGATACGATCGACAATAGAGTCTATGAGATCTTTCACCCCTAGACCTGTCTTGGCAGAGACTAGATTGTGCTCTGTTGCATCTATACCGATCGCCTCCTCTAGCTCTGTCAAGACCCTATCAGGATCAGAAGCAGGCAGATCGATCTTGTTGACTACGGGTAGAAGCTCCAGATCATTCTCTATGGCTATATATACATTGGCAATAGTCTGTGCCTCTACACCCTGTGCAGCATCCACGATCAGCAATGCACCCTCTGAAGAGGCGAGAGAACGACTCACCTCATAAGAGAAATCTACATGCCCTGGAGTATCTATCAGGTTGAGGATATACTGCTCTGCATCTTTTTCATAGTTGAGTCTTACGCTCTGTGCTTTGATCGTAATCCCACGCTCTTTCTCGATATCCATCGTATCCATCACCTGAGAAGACATCTGTCTATCCGAAACTGCTCCACACTCTTGGATAATCCTATCTGCAAGTGTAGATTTTCCATGATCTATATGAGCTATAATAGAAAAATTCCGAATATGTGATTGGGGTACTGTTTTAGCCATTAAAAACCTTGTTTTTTTGTGTTTAAATTATGTTGTCTCAAAAAGTGAGTTAACACTCTCATTGTTGCCTACTCTTCTGATAACCTCACCTAACATAGAGGATGTAGAGAGCATCTTGATCTTTTTGCAAGCTCTTGGCATAGGGATTGTGTTGGCAACTACAAGTTCATCAAGAGCCCCACTCTCTATGCGATCAAATGCCGGTCCAGAGAGTACTGGGTGTGTACAGCATGCCATTACGCTTGATGCACCTAAGTCTTTGAGAGCTTGTGCACTATGGGTCATAGTACCTGCCGTATCGATCATATCATCTATCAGGATAATATCTTTTCCTTCAACTTCACCGATGATATTCATCACCTCTGAATGGTTGGCTTTTTCTCGTCGTTTATCGACGATAACCATATCTAGATCCAGTTTTTTGGCAAAATAGCGTGCCCTTGCCACCCCTCCTATATCTGGTGATGCTATCACAGGGTTTTTGAAGTTTTTTGATTTTATATAATCTAAAAATATAATGGCACCATAGAGGTTGTCAACAGGTATATCAAAAAATCCCTGTATCTGTGATGCATGGAGATCTACAGTTACCATACGAGAGATTCCTGCCGTTTCGATCATATTGGCCACAAGCTTTGCAGTGATCGGTACTCTAGGTGCAGCTTTTCGATCTTGTCTGGCATATCCATAATATGGAACGATAGCCGTGATTGATCTAGCCGAAGAGCGTTTGAGTGCATCTGCCATGATCAACAGCTCCATGAGGTTGTCATTGGCAGAAGAGCAAGTGGGCTGGATGATAAATACATCTTTGCCCCGAACACTTTCAGAGATCTGAATATTTATCTCTCCATCAGAAAAGCGATTGATTTTTGCCTTCGATAGAGGCATCTCAAGATATTTTGCTATCTCTTCAGATAACTCTGGATTAGCTGTCCCTGAAAAAATCATATATCCACCCATTGTAAAACCCCTAATTATAAAAGATATTAGGTGTATTTTACACAAATATTGATAAAAAGGTGATTTGCAGAGGAGATATACGATATATTTTAAGTAGATAGATAATACACTAGCAAAGATAATCTCAAGGAGAGTTAATAGTTAAATGATACGAAAAGTATTTAAAAAAAGCAAAAGTACCTCCGGAAAGATCAATGATTTTATAGATAAGTATAACATTCCTCGTGAATATCTCTCTATCAATAGAAAGTCTGTCTCCAGAGCTATCCTAGTGGGACTATTTTGGGGGTTTGTCCCTATGCCTATGCAGATGCTTGCAGTACTTGCTACGACACCTTTCATGAAGTTCAATGTACCTCTAGCTATCTCTATCGTATGGCTAAGTAATCCTATCACAATGCCACCTATGTACTATATGGAGTATCTTACAGGCAATTTTATCCTTGGACGAGAGGGGATAGATAGCGTAGAGATGAGCGTAGAGTGGTTCAAGGAGCATTTGGGCGATATATTTGTACCACTCTATATAGGAGCTGCTTTTTACTCTATCTTTGTCTCATCTACAGTCTATTTTATTGTCAATCGCCTCTGGATCTTCTCTGTCAAAACCGAGCAAGACGAAAAGGCAAAATTGAGAAAAGATCGCAAAGCAAAAACAAAGAGACATAAAGGGCATAACTAAAACCCTATTTTAAAGCTCTATTCCTTGCTGCTAGCAGTGTGAGGATCAACAGTCCTGCTATACTATACCAAGCCCACATTGGGAAAGGTATAGGATCTCCTGCTGCATATGAGTGCAGTCCGGAGAGATAGTAGTTGACACCAAAATATGTCATCAGTACAGTGCTATATGCCCAGATAGAAGCGACATTGAAAACATATATGGATTTCAACTTGGGTACAAATCTCAAATGCAGTACCGTAGCATAGATCAAGATAGTAACAGCAGCCCAAGTCTCTTTGGGATCCCAGCCCCAGTATCTACCCCAGCTCTCGTTTGCCCAGACACCACCTAGAAAGTTACCTGTTGTCATCAGGATGAGACCTATGATGAGACTCATCTCAGATAGGTTTGTCAACTCTTTGATAGAGCGGTCTATATTCTCTTTAGTATCCCTGCGGATAATAAAAAGTATCAAAACAAAGAGAGAGAGGATAGATCCCAACCCTAGAAAACCATCACCGGCGATGATCGTAGCCACATGGATCATGAGCCAGTATGACTTGAGTACCGGTACAAGATTTGTGATCTCAGGATTGATGAAGTTCATATGTGCAACCCCCATAGTGATACCAGCCAGCAGTGCAGCACCTGCTAGAGCAAATGGTGATCTTCTAGCCAACAGCAAACCTGCCAGCAGAGTCGATGCAGCGATAAACACTATAGACTCGTAGGCATTACTCCATGGAGCATGTCCGGAGATATACCAACGAATCCCCATGCCGATCACATGTATGATAAAACCAAGTACCAAAACAGACCAAGAGATACGCATAATCCACTTCATATTAAAGTTGAGTTTGACTACATGTACAAAAGCAAAAAAGAGTAATCCCAACCCCAAAATCAGATAAAGCGGCACCAGCTTACTAAAAAGCCCCAATCTATTGTACTCTATCTCCATCTCTAGATGGCTTTGACTAGGGATCACTTCACCGCCATAAAATTTCTGATATTTAGATATGACATCCAGTGAATCATCTGCTTTTTTCCAATTGCCTGTTTTTATCCCCTCCTCTATACTCTGAAAATAACTCATCGTGATGAGCTGTACCATTTGACTCTCTTTTCCGGGGAAACTCTTGATCGCCTCTACAGGAGAGAGCCATTTGTTATTTTTATCTTTAGGCTTAGGGTATATATTGAGAAGACTCCCTATATAGACCATATAAGCGACATTGACTCGCTCATCTGCCTTGATCAGCTCTTTGTCGTATTGACTCTTCTCTAGGGGTTTTTTACGCGTAGCGAGAGTCACCTCTTTGAAGATCTTGTATTCATTATTTATCTTATTGAAAAAGTCAGAGAATTTTGCATATTTACTACCCTCTGGAAGCCCTAAATCAACAGCGATCTTGGGGTGACCGATTTTGATCATCGCCACCTCCTGATATAGATCAGGCTTAGTTGTCATGCCGAGCATAACTTGACTTGGAGTGAGACCCAAAATAGAACTCTTGCCTGATATCTTGGAGACAACCTCGTGAGCTAGTGTATCGATAGGTTTCATACGCCCTTGATGATCTTGTACTGCAAGTCTACTGAACTTCTGGGCATGTACTTTTGAGTATTTGCCTATCACCTCTTTGGTCTTGGGGTCAGCTGTGATAGTGGCAGCTTGCAGTGGTGATCCCATAAACCCGAGAGATATGATAGCCGCTATAGCTATAGCACCATGTTGTAACTTTCTAGCACTCTTAACAAGAGTTTGAAACCTTCCATTGGGGATAAATAGAGACCAAACCATACCTATAATAAGAAGAAGATATCCGATATATGTAGGAAGTGTTCCCGGGTCATGGTTGACAGAGAGTATGGTTCCCTTCTCGTCTGTATCATATGAGGATTGGAAAAAACGGTAGTTTCTATGATCTAGTACATGATTCATATAGATACGGTAAGGCTTTTCTATATCTCTATCTCTATCGATCAACACTACATCACTAGCATACGATGATGGTGTCATGGAGCCGGGGTAGCGCTCTAGATCGAACTTGACTAGCTTGATAGCAAAAGGTATAGGTATGATCTTCACCCCAAATGAGGCACTAATCTCAATACCATCAATAGTAAACTTCTCAGGTTCACCAACCATCCCTTTCTTGGACATGATATCTATGATTTTGCTATGATCACCAACACTAAACTTCAACTCTATCAACTCTGGTTTTCTACTCTCAGGCTTTAGACCACTCGAAGCATAAGCCACTACAGCCTTGTCATGTATAGACTTCAAGACGAGAGAGTAGTCACCAAAATGGTAGAGGTGTCGCTTCTGTAGAGTATTGACTCCAGCTTTTAACTCTCCCTTGCTCTGGTCATCCATCTTGAGATACTGCATATCATAAGTCGTCTCAGCTATCAATGTGCCATTTTTATCAGAAACTTTAAACTGAGGCTTAGCACTCTTAATATCACTATTGTAAGTGATGATAAATCCGCCTGCATCATACTCTTCACCCTCAGATAGTGGGATGATCTTACCCTGTGCAGAGCCTCCTGCTACTTTGAACTCTAAGACTTTTTTACCTTTAGGGTCATCGATGATCACTTTTTGGGCATTGGGCTTATACTCTAGCAGCTCCATAGATACTTTTTTATCACCTATAGTAAATGTATCACTTAGATGATTTTTTGTCATAGAGGAGAGATATATCTGTTTATCATAGCTAGTTTGACTCTTGCCATCATCTAGGGTGATCTGCAGTATCTTGACATCAGAGATCATATGGTCACTCTCTTCGCCTTCACGAATATGCATGATCCCTTCATAACCGACAAAACGGGTCAACACGGCACCTAAAGCCATAATCAAAAAAGAGAAGTGAAACATAAAGACAGGCACTCTATTTTTATAAGATTTGAACTTTATCATATTGTAGGTCAAAATAGCGATAAAATAGAGTAGGAAAAACTCAAACCAGCGTGCATTGTAGACCAGTGCCTTAGCTGTTTGTGTACCATAATCATTCTCTATAAAGGTCGCTACACCAATCACAATCCCAAAAATAAACATAAGCAATACTGCCATCTTCATCGAAAATATAGTTTTTAACATTTTCATCTACCCCGTCTCATATAATGGAGGCATTTTAGTCTATTTCATCTTTGAATAGCAGTCATAACAACGCTTAGGGTGTTGTATTAAAGTTTATTTAAGTTCTCCCCAGCTCTCACCTATACTGACAGAGCACTCCAGTGGCACTTGCAGTTCAACTATATGCTCCATGATATAGACAAATCGTCTACTGATATCCTCCACCTTGCTCTCTCTAACTTCAAAGATCAACTCATCATGGATTTGCAAAAGCATAGATGCATCCAGCCTCTCCTCTCCTATAAGTCTATCTATATCAAGCATAGAGAGTTTGATCAGATCTGCGGCTGATCCCTGAAAGAGTGTATTGACTGACTCTCTCATAAAGGCAGCTCTCTGCATGCCGTTTGCACTCTCATAGTCAAATATCCTGCGTCTGCCCAATATAGTCTCTACATAACCATGCTCTTTGACTGACTCTTGGATACTCTCAAGAAAATTTTTGACTGTAGGAAAAGAGGCAAAGTAGTTTTGGATGATCTCTTTCGCCTCAGCTGTTGTGATGCCCAGCTCATCAGAGAGTTTACGACTCCCCATCCCATATAGAAGACCAAAGTTGATCGATTTTGCAAAACTTCGTTTCTGCTCTGCCTCATCCTCTCCGAAGAGTTTCAGAGCTGTTGCCATATGTATATCTTCACCATTTTTGAAAGCATCCATCAACGCTCTATCTTTAGAAAAGTGTGCCAAGAGTCTAAGCTCGATCTGGGAGTAGTCGATACTCACTAGCCTGTAACCCTCTTTTGCAACAAAAGCTTCCCTGACACTTCGACCTAGTGCTGATCGGACTGGAATGTTCTGGAGATTTGGATCTCTGGAACTCAACCTCCCTGTTGCCGTTCCTGTCTGGAGAAATGAGGTATATATTCGGCTTTGCGGATCTTTTTTTGCCAATCTCAAAAGAGGGTCTACATATGTAGAGAGTATCTTCTGATTTTCACGATACTCTAGGATCTTCTCTATGACTGGATGCTCATTTTTAAGAGATTGCAAAACTGCTTCATTGGTACTATAGCCTGTTTTTGTCTTTTTGGCACCTTTGAGTCCTAGCTTTTGGAAGAGAATATTGCCTAACTGCTGTGTTGATTTGATATTGAACTGGCTCTCTGTCAAGAGATAGATCTCTTCTGTCAGTTTCTGTAGTGCCAAACTCAGTTTTTCTTGAAGTCTATGGAGTTGATCCTGATCGATGGTGATCCCCTCTCTCTCCATGCGTATAAGTATATCGACAAAAGGATACTCTACATTTTTTGCCTCCTGGAACAGATGCTCCAGACTACCTAGCTCCATCGATTTTTTGAGGCTAAAGTAGAGCAACCGTGTCATCCAAGCATCTTCTGCTGCATAAAATGAAGCTTCATCTATATCAACTACAGAAAAGTTATCTCCTTTTTTGACTAGCTCCTTGAAAGGCTTCATATCATATTTGAAAAAGCGTTTGGCTAGTATATCCAACCCCACTTTTGTGCCTGGATTACTCAGCCAAGCCATGATCATAGTGTCGGCATAAGGGATAACTTCATCAAAATCATATCTATTATAGAGCAGTGAGAGGTCAAATTTGAGATTTTGCCCCACTATCTTGTGTCTCAGGACTCTTCTCAATGCACTCAAGGCATCATCGAGAGGAACTTGATCTCCTACACCAAGATAGTTATGCCCTATAGGTACATAATATGCTCTCTCCTCATCCATACAAAAACTAAAACCAACTATCTTTGCACTCTTGGTATCCAACCCTGTAGTCTCTGTATCAAATGCTACGATAGTCTCATCATCGATAGTGTCGATCACGGCATCAAGTTTGGCTTTGGTATCTAGGGTTATAGATCTAAAGGAGAGCAGGCTATCCTGACTCGATCTCTTGGAGAGTTCTGATGATCTACTCTCTATATCTCCTCTTTCCATATCTCCTCTTTCCATACTTCCTCTCTCTACATCTCTCTCCATGCCTACACTCGCTTTTTTGATCGCCTGCTTCATCTCAAACCGTTCAAAATCATCTATCAAACAACTGAGATAGTTTTTATCTTCAAAGTGAAAACTATCAAAATCACAATCTTTGAAAACATCGTCTTTAAGGGTGACTAGTTCACGGGAGAGAAATGCTTGCTCTTTTGACTCTAGGAGCAGTTTTTGGATACGAGGTGTCCCTGCACTCTCAATATCTGCATAGATATTTTCCAAAGTATGATACTGGTTTATCAGTTTAGAGGCCCCCTTGATACCGATACCCTTGACTCCAGGGACATTGTCCGAACTATCCCCAACTATCGCTTGGAAATTGGTGAAATCCTCTGGTTTTACACCAAACTTCTCTATACAAGCATCCTCATCTACATCACGCTTTTTCACCATATCAACCATCACAACTCTACCATCATCTATCAACTGATAGAGATCTTTGTCATGTGAAACGATACGAACTCTCATCCCCTGCTCTTTTGCCATCTTGGTAATAGTCGTGATGACATCATCTGCTTCATACCCCTCTCGTGAGAGATTGGCAAACCCCATCTCTTCGATCCAGTCGATCGCAATAGGAAGCTGCTCGGTCAACTCCACCGGAGGTGAGTCGCGATTGGCTTTATACTCAGCATAGAGATCACTGCGAAATGTCTTCCCCTTGCTATCTAGTGCAAATACGATATAGTCTGTCGAATGATCACGCCGCAGAGAGTCTATCAGATTGACAAATCCAGTCAGTAGTCCTGTTGGAAATCCATCAGAGTTACGCAGAGGCGGTAGTGCGAAAAAAGAGCGAAAAAAGAAGCCGAAAGTATCGATGATAGTAATAGTTTTCAAGTATGAGCCTTAGTTTTAAGAGTAAAAAAGGATTTTATCCTATAGTATGTTAGAGGTATATAATTTACCACTTATCAGAGCTTAGCTTCTATTTTGCAATATACTCATATTAATTAATCTAAACTTTTAGTTAATGCTGTTATAATCGGTTATAGCAAACTATAGTTTGTATCAATTAATAGGAGGATTAGATGAAAAAGATTATGCTTTCAATGTTTGCGTTTATGGTTATTGGCAGTTCATTGGCAACAGCCGGTGGCGATTTAGTAGAGGCGGAGGTCGTTAGTGTAGTGGTTCAGCCAGAGTCTGTGACCAATGCTAATTTTTATGCCGGATTGGCTTATTCCTTTCTCAAGGCTGATGTAGATGATGTTGAAAAGGGCAATACCTATATGCTTCTAGCAGGATATAACTTCAACCCATATGTCGCTGTCGAAGGTAGGTATATGCATACTTTTGGTTCAGAGATGGATGTCGAAGGTGTAGGCCCAAAAGAGAGAAAAGTTACCAACAAAGCGATCTATGTCAAACCACAATATACTTTTGATGAAACATTCACCACTTATGCCCTATTGGGATACGGTAAATCTATCGCGAGATACTCAGAAGGCAATGGTGTTCAGTTTGGATTGGGTATCAATTTTGTGGTTGTAGACAACATAAGTATTTTTGCTGACTTTACAAGCCTCTATAGTGGTGATATAAAAGATGTTATATTGGTACCGGGATATGATTTGGATAGTAAAATCTCATCTAGCAACTTAGGTTTCACTTATAGTTTTTGATCTCTTAAGGATACCCCGAATCATGCAGTAGAATTGCCACCTTGTTATATTAGGTGGCAACAATAGTCAATACTGAGTCAAAACAAATCCAAATGAGATCTATGCAAACAATCAAAACAGTGTTACTATCTCTAACTACCTTGGCTCTTCTACTAGGTGGTTGCGGCAGCTTCACAAACCTCACATACCACAACAACCAACTCTCATTACAGATCGATGACAAACATCTAAATGTACATGGTGACATACTGACACATCACAAAGATAACTTCGGTGATCTCTATCTGCTGCAAGATACCATCAAACTAAAGGATGGGAGTATAGTAGTTTACGAAAAAGCTCAGTTGGATTCAGAATATGAGCTCAATTTTCCCACTAGAAAGAGTGTAGAGATAGTATTTGAGACGAGAGATATAAAACAGATATATTTCAACAAAGGCTTTTTTCTCTATCAGATTCGTCTAAAAGATGGACGCACACTCAACCTCTCTGTAGAGCAGTACGCTGACCAAAGGATCTCATTTGTATATGGCATGAGTACGGCACAGATGAGAAAAATACTCACACAACTCGATGCCAAAAGCTCACGACCACTAGTAGAAGATGTCATCACCCTACCCCAAGGCAGAGGGGCTATCAAGAGCCGATGGAGCAGCAAAAAGATCTATTTTGCACCTCTCATAAGAGTACAAGTCTTGATAGGCGGACTCTGAAAGAACCTGATGGCATAGAAAAACTGGCGATGAAGATGAGAAAAGAATACTAATTTTTCAAGATTAAACCCAAGCGTTCCTGCTCAAAACCTTTCTTGAATTTGCAAATACTCTCTACTAGACTATTCACCTCCACCTCATCACTAAGTAAATATGCATACTGCTTCTGCTTCTCATACAACTCACTATTTCCATATTTTTCTATGAGTACTTCTATACCAGGAGGTATAAACATAGAGTGTTTTTTAGATTTTTTTAATCGTGGTAAGACTTTATTTAAATATATGTTTACTCCGGCCAAATCATAATCTCCAAAGTGTATGTACTCATTTTCTAAAGTAGAGATCCACTCTAGCATACAGGGGGTAATAACCACAAAAAGGATATTTGGTTTTTGAAAAAGTGCTTCATATCTTTTGCTAAACCACGCTACTTGGTAGTTCTCCACACCAACTATGATGATATGCTCTGAGACCTCAACTTTTTGGGTATGAAAGAAAAAATATCCTAGCCCATCGTTTGGCAGTATGCTTACTGCTTCACCGTCTAGTCTTATATCTACTTTTTCTAAAGAGGCGACATAGAGACCACTCATACTTTTTGAGTTTATAGTTTTTGTATCGTTAGTGTACTCTTGAATTGTAGCTCTGTTTGGCCTTTTATCATATATATTTTCTATATATCTGTCTATATCTGCTAGTAAATTAATGTTGTAGCCATGACTATTCAAGAGCAAGTATATATTCTCCTCTTTGATCAAATTTATATATCGTATAGAGCCTCTGTTGCTATTTTTGACAGAACCATTGGCTTTGAGTGCAGATACTATCTCTTGGTTTTTAAACTTCTTTTGAGTAATACTTCCCTTTTCTATGAGAGACTTAATGCTTAAAAAATCTTGCCTATTTACTCTCATATGCTCACTTTGCTAGCCAGTATCATCTTAGAGTAGTCGCCAAAGTTTTGACCTATGTAGATGGCTGGGTACATAGACATGAGCATATCATCTTCTGTTGGCATACCATTTAAAAATACAAAGCCACTACTGTTTACAAACTCTTTTAACTCCTTAAAATAGTCCGTAGAGATAGTTCCGATTTCATCTAAGATACAGTGTGTGACTATGGGGCTGTCTTTGACTATGTTTTTACTCACCATCTTAAGCATAGAGATATTTATAATACTTTTGACCAGTGTAGAGGTTCCGTTTGAGCCTATGTCATTCAGTGTTTGTCTCCAGCTCAGGTCATTGCCTCTCTCTACTACTTTAAACTCCAAAACAAAGCCCTCTTCAAGATACAAGTACTCTTTAGATACATTGAGTAGTGCTACAAGCTCGACAATCTTCTCTCCCAGCTCCTCTTTGAGCCTTTGTGATGATCTGTTCACATCCAATGACTCAAAAAGACCACTCAAAAAGCTACTGCTGTTGTTGTCGTAAAACTCTGACAACTCAGAAAGAGCATTGAGTACAGAGCTGTTAGCATCTTCAAATCGTATGTTGATGTTATCTATGACCCTAAAAGAGTCAACAGCTTTTCGTATGGAGTTTCTCAAGCTATTGACTTCACTTTTTATATCTATGAGTCCATCTTCAAAGTTACTTAACTGTTTTTTGATGAGTACGATGTTGCTTTTAAACTTATCTAGTGAAACATCTTTTATAAGTGTGAGTTTGTCGTTTTTAATATACTCTATCAACTCTTTTGCTGTTTTTAGGTAAGAGTTATCATCTATGTTATCTGATGGTATGTTTATCTTGAAAATATTGTCATCATTTAACTCTTTAAGTATCTTTATGACCGATGATGCTATGGAGTCTTGAGCCTGCTTTATCTCTTCAAATAGAGTTATGATAAAATCTATCATTGATGGTTTTGCCAGTAGCGTATTGTCCAAGTTATAGTTATTTAGATTTAGACTATTTTTGATGGCTCTTGATATCTCTTGACCCTCTATTTTCTCTGCATAAGTTGCTATAAACTTCTCTATATCTACTTTTTGAGTATCAAGTATCTCTTTTTGATCTTTTAACTCTGACTCTTTTGCCCTGTACTCTTTGTTTATTTGAACCTCTTTCTCTCTCAATCCATCAAGAAACTCTCTATCATCCTTTAACTTTTTTTCTAAAGATGGTATGGTTTTTAATCTCTCTTTGTACTCAGCCAAGTAGACAATGACTGTGGGTCTGTTTTTCTCTATATCTTGAAGCATAAGCTCCAACTTTTTCATCTTGTTGCTTATATCTTCTATAAGCTGACTATTGGCACCACTGTTTTTAAGTACCTCATTTAACTTATTTTGGTTGGACTCTATATTGTGGGTACACTCATCTTTTAAGGTTTCTATCTTACTTGTCAGTTCTGATTCATTCTCTTGAAGTTCTCTGTTTAGTTTTGCTATATGTTTAGCTATATCCTCTTTTATACTCTGGCTTATCTCCTCTATCTTTTGCGATATTTTTATGATGTTTTCATTTAACTCTGCTAGTTTTAATTTATCTATAGAGAGAGCTTTTTGAAGTTTTGTACTCTCGTGTTTTTTTAACTCATCAGCATCCTCTTTTGCTTTTTGAAGACTTAGCTCACTAAAGGCTCTATTTTTCTCATAACTCTTTCTATTTTCATCTAATTTGACTTTCTCTTTATGAAGTATGGTTCTTTGTCTATTTTTCTCTTTTGTGGCACTTGAAGCTTCATCATTTAGAACAGTACTCTTTTTCAAGCTATCTCTATTTAGCTTTTTGATGCTCTCTTTGATGAGCTTCAACTCTTTGAGTAGCTTAGACCTGTCATAAGCGTTTTGAAACTCCTCCTCAAAAGTTATGTTGAGTCCAAATATAGAACTGTTTTCTCCACTCTCTTCAACTCTGAAAGGTATTTGGGAAAAAAGAATTTCATCCTTTAAGTAAGTGACTAATTTTTTAGCATTTTTTATATTGTTACGGTTGATATAGCCATAGAGGTTGTCCCTATCTATATCTAGTCTATCTTCTACTAGAGATTTCTCTTTAAAGAGTTCGGCTTTTTTTGACTCAGTTTCTATATTTAGTTTAGCAGCAGAAGCTTCAAGCTCTTTTGCTATCTCTTCTATTTGATGCTCTATTTTTTCTATCTTAAAGCCATTTTCATTTAACTCTTTTTGGGTTTCAACTAGAGCTTTCTCATATTTGCCAATAGACTCTTCATACTTACTGATCTCCTCTTTGTTAAAAATGAAGTATTTTATCTCTCCTATTTTTACATTTGTAGCATTAAAAGAGTCGTTTGTGTTTTTCAAATCTCTCCCTAACTCTAGCTTCTCCTCCACATACTTTTGTGTCTGCTCTTCTGTTTGGCTCTCTTTAGACTCTACTAACTCTGCTTTTTTAGAGTTAATACTTTTATGAAACTCCACACTCTCATTTTTTAACTCCAATATCTTCTCACCACTCGCTTTCACAAGTGACTCTTCTATCTTTTTATATTTCTCTTTTATGGTTTCAAATTTTGCTGTTAGGGCATCATATTCTTCTTGATTTATCTTAAGTTCGCTTCTATAGTTGGACTCTTGATTGTACTCACCTACTAATTTTTCTATATCTAGTGAGAGATACTCTTTAGACTTTTTTTCTAACTCTTTTAACTCTTTGTTCTGCTCTATAACCTCTCTATTGCTACTCTCTATCTTCTCTTGTAGTTTGGATGCCTCTACATCATAATTTTTCTTTAACGCATTATTGGCTTCTTGAACCCTGCCTATCTTCAGCATCACATCTTGCATCTTTTGAGATATTTGAGCATTGGTAGCTTCAAGCTCATTGGCTTTTTGTTTAAATTCCACTCTGTTGTTATGATACTTGTCGTATTTTACAGAGAGCTCTTCTATCCTTGGTACTTTTTTCTCAAACTTCTCTATCTCATCTTTATGTTTGACATACTCATCTAGATTTATTCGTATCTCACTTAAGTCTATTTTAGCTTCAGAGTTATCTATGAGTGAGACGATACTTTTTTTAATACTTGAAGAGTTTACCTTTGAAGCCATAAATATATTAGATAGCGTCTTCGCATACTCAAGTGTAAACTTAATACTCTCAAAAAGAGAAAAATCTACCAAACTCTCTTGTTTTATCTTTTTTAGATTAGCATCTTTTTTATGAAAAGTATTAATGTATCTCTCTTTTATGCTTGTATGGTAATTTGACAAGTGAGCTTTCTGCACCTTTTCATTGAGCTTCTCTAGGGTAACAGGTCTACTCTCATCTATAAAAAGCTCTTTTACGCCTAAAGGGTAGTTAGTAATGTCTATAAACGAATAGTGCAGTTTGCCACTTTTACTCACTACAAAGAGAAACTTACTATCGCCTTTGGTGTATTCGTAAACCAAATGTGAGTTGTGTTCTCTAAAGTACCAATCATTAAAAGATTTTTTGGTATCAGAGGTGAGGTTTAGCATACTGTCTGAGTAGTCCATCGTGTAAAAAAACAGTACAGCCCTCATAATGGTAGTTTTACCAACGCCACTCTCTCCTAAGAGTAGAGTGTTCTCGTCTATTTGCACTTCATTGAACTCGTACCCAGCACTCTTAATGAGATATATTTTCTTCAATCCATCGTTACTCATCTACTTCTATCTCCCCTAAAAAATACTCTATATAATCATAAGAGTTTAAAACGATATACTCTCTATTGGCTGCATTTCGCTCCTCTATGAAGTCATCCTTTTTTAACTTATCGACTATCTTCTGTATGAACTCTCTATTGTCATTGGCTTTTATGCCCCTCATCTTAGCAGCCAACTCTTGCAACTCTATGTTCGTATTGAGCTGATGCTCCATAGCACTCAAAGTAAATCTATATCCCACACAGAAGTTAGTATCTAGCGTCTTAAAGAAGTTTGCTATATCTATGTAATCTACTATCAACTCCAGTGCCGCTTCACTCTCGGGTGCATCATCGTGAGCAAAGTAAAAGTACCCCTCTCTTTTCATAAGTACATAGCCTAGTGGTTTAAAGTAAGCACGAATCTCACTCTCTTTGCTTACTATTGCTTCATAAAGCTCTGCATTTCCGTTTTTGGCACTATTTTCATTGATGTAACCACCTCTTAAAATGGTTTTATAAATCTTTCCTATATGTTGTGGTACTAACTCTTCTACATCTACAAGCATCTTTTGACCTCTACAAATTCTCTATTGTTATATTTCACAAATTTCTCTCCATCCACCTCGTAAGCAGATGAATAATTTTTTACCATTCGTATGAAGACACCTAGCAGTCTGCTTTTATCTATATTTTTACCTATCAAAAATGCCATCAACTCTTCATCTTGCTCTAAAAACTCTCTATTTAACTTTTGGTAATCATAGAGTTTTCTCTGAACGATGTTCTCTTCATTTATGTCATACTTTAAAGCAGTGTCTGTTTTGCTAGCGTGTAGCTCTATCTTTCTCCTCTCTATGATTTTTATCATAGTCTCTAAGTAGTTATATATCTGGTCATCAGGGTGAACTCTTTTTACTTTCAGACTTTTTACTATAACCTTTTGTTTTTTAGCTAACTCTTCTATGTTTGTGGAGCCTAAAAGTCTCTTTTCATCTTTTAATACTTTTAGTTTTTGAAGCTTTTTCGTAAATTCGCCATCTTTAATGCTCTGGTTTATAAAACTCTTTATGTCATCAAAGAGTTTTATGAAAGACTTCTCTAACTCTATAGATGCTTTTTTAAAGCGTAAAACAGCCGCGTTGATCTTGTAGTTATTCATCGCTTTAAAAAAATGGTATTGTTGATTTAAAAATTTGTCACAACTGTAAGTAGCCTCTAAAAGCTTTGAAATCTCACCTTTAGATATTTGCAACTTTTCCATTTTTATCTTAAAGTTAGGTTCACTTTTGTATGCAAATATAGAATTTGAAGCGATAGCCACAAGGTTATTTTTGAGTAGTGAGGGGATGGAGTAGAGTATTTTGTGTATAGACTTCAACTCCTTATCTGTGGCTTCAGAGTTTTTAACCCTTTGGTTATAGAAGTTAAGTTCACTCTGCAACTTCTCTAGCTTCTCCCCAATCAGCCCAATATTCGTCTCTCTATTTTGCCCAAGCCTCACATCATAATACTCAAGTGTATCAACAGAGAGTGTAAACTCTTCAGCAAACTCATCATGCTCAATAATGTCAAAGCGAATCGCCTCATTTAGCTTAGAACCACTATATCTATCACGGATAACACCACTAGGTCGAGACTCATAACTATACAACTCTTGAATAATCTCTCGACAAGAGTATTGAATGCCTATAATGTCTGATATATTTTTATTTATTGCCATTTACTATTATATCTAAAGTTGAGAAAGATTGAGAGCTTTTTTACTCAT
>JAYEOM010000095.1:0-36401 GCA_034722955.1 Campylobacterota bacterium | reverse complement strand
TCATTACATATCCTTTAGATGTACAAAATCATACATATCATATCATGTTCAAGTAAAATTAGCAAACCCTTGACAAGAATCCTATTTTGGGATTTACTCAGTGTAGGCAAAGTTACCTTCGATATAAAATGCCTCCATTTTTCTAGCTAAATACTTCATTCTACCATTCTACGGGTCAGGCGTTGAATATACACCACTTCCTTTCAAAATCTTACAAACCAAAAATCGAGAAACCCCAATAAACTTAGCAATCTTCGCTTGGGTATACCCATCTTTTAGTGCTGTTATTATGGCATTATCTCTCTTGTTTCGCAAAATGCTTTTTGACCACTTTACCTTTACCTCTTGGTATTGACTGACCTTTTTACTTTTTTGTAGTATAGCATAAAAAAGTGTATATTCAACGCCTGACCCGTAGTTTTGGGTAGCCTTATACTATGGAATGGATTATTGGGTGGAATGGGGGTTTTTCGACAGGCTAGGGTAGGGGGGGTGAAAGCTGATGATTTTTGCAGGCTTGATACTACCAAACAATATTTTAATAGCACCCAATCTTATAAATATGATGTTTGGCAGTATCAAACCTGCAATCTTCTACTTTACCACTTTCTGATTTTTTTATGGCATGCCAAACACTGTTTGAGTGTATCTTTGTATCGACTCATAGCTGTATACTTCTCATTCATCTCATAGTGAGTCAAGATCTCTTGGGAGAGTACAGATATCTTTGATGCCTGTTTTTTGGCATACTTATAACTATAAGTATTCCCTTTGCCCAATAGCACTTCATCCTCTTTACTCGGTGGCTCTATGTGGTTGATTCTCTTTTGGAGACTGATGACTCCGCCTTTGACCAAATCAGGATCATTGTAGAGAAATCCTCTCTGGATCACTGCCATTGCTACCTCTAGCTCCTGCATATTTCTCTTCTGATCGACTTTTACCGCATCTTGTGCCAATAGCACACCACTTGCCAAAACTAGCACGAGTAGATTTTTTTTCATTCTTTCTCCTTCATTTGTATCGATAGTATACACTATCTAAATAGATTTTCACTATCTTGCTCTATAGCACCCGGAACAGTAGAGATAGTCATAAATTCAGACATTTTCAACATAGGATACATCATTGCAATATAATATTTTGGATCTAGTATCTTGGCTTCTCCATCCTCTATCAAGACAGGATAAGGGAGCAGTGCACCATTCTTTACACCTATCTTTTTCACAAATTTGGAAGTTCTCTTTCCTAGTTTAATTCCGATCAATACGCGATCTTTAGAGAGAGATTGAATGAAAACAATATTTTTGCTTTTTGCTTTGGCTTTTGCCAATAGTGCTTGTGTACTATCACCTTTTGCTATAGTGATCATATCTTCATAATATGGCATAGATATCATAAAATGATACTTTGGAAGAAGATGGAATTTTAACATATCATCAGAGTCTTTAAGATCAGGAAATGCTTTTCTGACATTTTCAAGTACTGGCTTTACTGCATCTGCATCAAAGTCATCTTGGAGAAACCCTCTTGCTATATAGAGTGGATTGGTGATGGATATCTGCTTATTCTTCTCATCAACCAAGACTCTCAGTGATGCAGCGAATCCTCTATTCTCTTTGTTTGCCATCTTCGCTAGTGCATCATTGGTGAAGACGATAGATGTCAATTGACCTTTTTTATCGATAGTAGCTGCAGAGAGGATAGTAAATCCTGAATCTGTCAATGATTTCTTGACAGCATCTACGCTCATGAGAGGTCCCCTTAGATATGTACTCACACGACTATTTTTTACCTCTCCGACCTTTGTATCACCACTACTTTTTTTAGGCTTTTCTGCCTCTGCTGCCTTAGGTGGTGCACTCACCTTTACGACAATAGCTCTAGTCTTATAGAGACTCTCATTCTCTTTTACCGGTTCATTTCCGCCAACTGTGATAACTTTCACTGCCTCTACAGGCTTCGTGACTTTGGGGATATTGATAATCACACTATTATTAGATTCTGCTTGAGCTTCTACTGCTTTCGCAGGCTCTGCGGTTTTAGCAGATTTGGTTTTTTTATTCAATGGAGCAGGAGTCTCTTTCATGGGATTGACATTTTCAACCTCTTTAGCTCCCAAGCTGATCATGATCTCAGGAATCTCTTTGTCTAGCTGCTCTACCAAGGAGAGTCTATTTTTATCTTTTATGCCAAGAGTTGCTGCCCAATTGGCAAGTCTTGGCATACCGACAACAAGAACATTGCTATCTTTTTTGATATACATATACATAGAACAAGGAGCGAAGAGTCCGGCATCCGGTCTACCGCCTTTGTTGTCAAAAACAGTATATGAAAATTTGAAATGGCAGAGAGAGTAGACCCAGAATGCGTCATAAGATGGCAATCTATCTATATCATCAAAGCTCTCTTTGTAGTTAAAGAAGCCGGCTATAATATACTTCTTCTCTTCAAACTCCTCTTCGAACTTCTCTTGAAATTCATCAATAAAATCATCAAGATCTTCCGGTCGCTCAAAAGGAATCTCAAAATTCATCATTTTTCTCTCTGCCATCTTCTCGATTTTGATTGTGGAGATATTTGATCCAAACTCCTCTTTTATCATAGCATCAAGGGGAGCGATCATTTTGGGATACTCACTGCGGATCGTCTCATCTGTGATACCGATCATATCAAGGATAGCAGTTGGTGCAAGATGACCTATATAGGTGTTTTTTTCACCTATTGCTCTATATATCAACATATTGAAGGGGTTAAAACCTGCCAATCTAGGATCGATCTCAAGTAGAGGACTCATAGCATTCTTGTTGGATACTGACATAAAACTCAAAATATCGAGCTCCGTACTGCCATACTTCTTTTTATATCCATCATTGACACGCTTATGAGGATCTGTCAATACAAATCCAATCTTTTTGATCTTCTTCTCTACAAAAGCATTATATTTCTCTTCTACCTCTCCATCAACTGTTACGACAAGTGCCAAATCCTGACCACTACTTGCAATAAGAGGGGTACTCGAACTCAATACTAATGCTGTAGCAAGCCCTATGACTGATAGATATGAGCTGGATATAAACGATCTGTTTTTGTATTTCATATATTCTCCTTAAATGTGGTGTGTAATAGTTAACGATATTCAAGAGGTCAATTATTAATAACTCTTTTTTTTCTATCTGTAGGGTATCGTGCATTGCATACCACACAGATAGAAAAAAGATGAAACGGCAGAACTACTGCCGTTTCACAAAGTTACAAATAAAGGCTTACTTATTTATTCGTATCTGCTTTTGCATCAACTGTACTAGTCTTTACATCATCAGAGACTTTCTTTGTAGCATCATTTGCATCATTAGAGACTGTTTTGACTGAATCTCTTGAGTCATTTGAAACTGTTTTTGTAGAATCATTGACATTGTTAGAGATGGTTTTTGTAGACTCATCAAGGTCATTTGATACTGTTTTGACTGCATCTGAAGAGTCATTGGAGATTGTTTTAACTGCGTCACTTGTATCATTTGAGATGGTTTTAGTGGCATCATCAAGATCATTTGATACTGTTTTCACTGAATCTCTAGAGTCATTAGAGATTGTTTTGACTGAGTCTCTTGAGTCATTTGAGATTGTTTTAGTAGCATCATCAAGATCATTTGAAACTGTTTTGACTGAATCTCTTGAGTCATTTGATACTGTTTTCACAGAGTCTCTTGAGTCATTGGATACTGTCTTTACAGAGTCAGTTGTATCATTTGATACTGTTTTCACTGAATCTCTAGAGTCGTTAGATACTGTCTTCACAGAGTCTCTTGAGTCATTAGATACTGTTTTGACAGAGTCAGTTGTATCATTTGAAACTGTTTTCACTGAATCTCTAGAGTCGTTAGATACTGTCTTCACAGAGTCTCTTGAGTCATTAGATACTGTTTTGACAGAGTCAGTTGTATCATTTGATACTGTTTTCACTGAGTCTCTTGAGTCATTAGATACTGTTTTTACAGAGTCTCTCGAATCATTTGATACCGTCTTTGTAGCATCATTGATATCATGAGATACTGCGACAGCAGAGTCTTTGAAATCTTTTGTTGCCATTGTAGAGCTATCTTTCATATCTCTAGTAGTATTTGTGATAGAGTCTTTAGTATCTTCAGCGATCTCTATAGTACTATCTCTCGCATCTTTACTAATATTGGTAACTGAACGCTCAGAGCTATTGACTGTAGCGATCTCACTTGTCTTCAGATCATCTGAAACTTTAACAGCAGAATCTTTTGCATCTTTACTTACATTGGTAACTGTACGCTCTGCACTCTTACTAGTCTCTACAGCCCCATCTTTCATAGCAGTAACACTATCACGAGCATCATGACTCATAGAGGTTGCAGCATCTTTCATATCCTTGAACATATCTCCAAAACTAAAATCTGCTTGAACCGTTGTAATACTTGCGATGGCGATGGCACTTGCCAATACTATTCTCTTCATTTTCAATCCTCCTGATTGGGTGTAAAATAATTTCTGCACTTTCTGCATGAAAACTATAGCAACCTTTCTCTAAAATTGAACTTAAATGATAAAATTGAATTATGTTTATCGATAAATATATTCAAATATATTAATACATTAATAATTATATGGTACAATTTGTTACACCAACCACATACTACAAGGAGTAAGAGTGAAAAAATTAGTTATAACCCTAGCAATGACAGGAACACTTTTGAGTGCTGGTCCATATACTCAGCAAGATAGAATAGCAGATATGCAAAGTTTGGCAAGTGCCATGCAGGATATTCAAAATGGATTTTTCTACAACAATTTTGAGATGATTCAAGTAGGGACAGCTAAACTCTCTGATACTATAGTCAAGATTGAGCCACCACTAGAAGAGGTAGAAGAGAAAGATATCATGACACGCTATACTAACAATAAAGTACAAATGACCAATAGTATCAAAAAAAGAATCAACAGAAAAGCTAAGGATATACTAGAGAGATTTAAAGATGGTGATGCAACACAAGCTTTGCAAGCCTTTACCAAAATCACTAAACAATGTATGAAGTGTCATACACAATTAAGGAAATGGTAGTATCATTGATGATTTAATTCTAGTCCTAGAATAAACTATCATTAAATAAGGATGATTCATTTGAAGAAGTTACTATTTACCACTCTTTTTTTACTCTCTTTGCAAGCTAACGCAAGTCAAATCACTTTGACAGGAACTGTTATCTCCAATGGACAAAAGATGATTGGTAGTCGCTATATGGGTTATATAAAAAAGGTCTATGTAAAGCTAGGAGATTATGTCAAGCGAGAAGACGATCTTTATGAGATGGAATCAGCAGAGTTTGATATCATGAAGTCTCAAGCTGATTTGGGATTGGAACAGGCAAAAATAGTTGTTGAGTTTTGGAGAAAGCGTCTTGAGGTACTCCAAAGACGCAAGGACAAACTCGAAACTAAGCAGAATACGATGCCCATGACAGACCTAGATGATCTTAACACTATGGCTGAAAATGCAGAGTCGATGCTTGAAACTTCTCAAGTTATGGTTGAGCAGATGTCCATCAAAGCCAAACAGTTAGCTACTGTCTTTAACTATCTGAAGATGAAAGCACCGTCAGATGGTGTAATCGTCCAGAAGAATATCAAAGTAGGTGACATGGTTATGCCTGGTATGCTTACTATCATGATGGTAGATACAGAGGATTTGGAGATTGATGTCTCTATCTCTGAAGGGATCATGAAACATGTTCATAACGGAGACAGTGTTAAAGTGATTATCCCTTCACTAGAGTATCATACAGAGGGAAAGATCAAAGCGATTATTCCTGATGCCAACCCCATGACACACAAGATCAAAATTCGCGTGACTTTCGACAAGAAGAGTAAAAATGTCTTCCCGGGCATGTATGCGAAGGTTATCATAAAAGAGGCTAGGTGACTATCTCTATGCGACTTAGGCTACCCCAAGGAGATAAACACACAAATAGCTTTATGAGGTTTTTCATAGACAAGGCAATCGTTTGAAGGACTAGCCTTACATCACACTTTTAGACCTACTTGGCCTTCTCTAAATATTTCCCTTCAACCGTATCTACCTTGATCATTTCACCCTCAAGTATATGGAATGGTACCTGTACTACAGCTCCGCTATCGAGAGTAGCCGGCTTCTTTCCGCCTTGCGAATCACCTTTGAAGTTCGGTGGAGTCTCCACAACTTTCAAGACTACAGTTTGAGGGATCTCTACTGAGATCGCTTTTCCATTGTGAAAGAGAATATCGGCCTCCATACCATCGATCATAAAGTCAAAAGTATCTCTACCTACCTGCTCATGAGTCAACCCAATTTGGTCATAAGTAGTAGTATCCATAAACTGTAGCATTTCACCATCATCATAGAGATACTGCATTGTTTTTTGTTCCAACTCAGGCACTCCAAATTTATCTCCTGCGTGAACAGTCTTCTCTATCACTTTGCCGGTAGAGAGGTTTTTGATCTTGATGCGTACAAATGCTGCTCCTTTGCCGGGCTTTACATGTTGAAACTCTGTCACTCTAAATGGATTTCCATCGATCTCTAATCTTACACCTTTTTTTATGTCACTCATACTGACTACTGCCATTTTAAGTCCTATTGATAAATTATAAATGGATTATAGCAGATAGGTGTTTAAAAGATTGTAGAGAGAACTGTTGAGGTGTGGATAGTGCACCAGTCTCAATATATGAGACTAGGGTAGAGATATTATTTGGTAATAGAGATATTGTCGTGCTGTCCATCAGTGATAGGTTTGAAATCCATAGCTTTGGAGTTATCCATAAGTATAGGGACAAATAGCAACGAGACAAATACTGCCGCCACAGTTCCAGAGATGAGAGCGACACCAAGCCCGCCAAATATCGGATCACCTGCCAGAAGTGCTGAACCTAGGATGATCGCCACAGCAGTCAACATGATAGGCTTGGCTCTCGTAGCAGCTGCAACTGCAATAGCCCTTCGTTTATCCATACTATGGAACTCCATCAATGATTTGGCAAAATCTATAAGCAGGAGTGAGTTTCTAGAACTTATCCCAATCAAAGCAATAAAACCGATGAGCGAGGTAGCAGTCAAGAAAAATGTCTCTGTCGTAAAGAAATTTGCTACCCAATGTCCTAAAATCACCCCAATAAGAGAGAGAAATGATCCCAAAAGGACTATACCGCTTATAGCATAACTCTTGTAGTATATCACCAGCAGTAAAAAGATAAGAATAAGTGCTGATATAAATGCACCGCCCAAATCTCTAAAGGTATCAAGGCTAACCTTCATCTCACCATCCCAGCGAAGCAAAAACTTCTCCCCTGTTTTGGGATCACTCAAGTGCAGGTCAAACATATAGGTTGAGATCCCAGGATCCTTGGTGACATTATACTCTTTGGAGAAGTGTTCGATCATTACATCTCGTGCATCCAACAGAGGATATACTTGAGATACCATATCTGTTTCAGCTACTATATTAGCCATACGAGAGAGATTTTTATGCATGATCATTGGATTTGAGTCTGCTTTACGGATAGTAACCACTTCACTCATAGGAACCATCATACCTTTCACATTCATCAGGTTCAAGGATGAGAGTTTACTCTGAAGTACCTCCTTGCCTTGAGAAGATAGTGTTTTGCTTCTTCTATCCAAGGCTAAAAATATACCGATTTGATCTGGTGAATTTTTAGAATTTTTATGTGCAATCACCATACCTTCAAATGCCAAATACAAGATATTATTTACCTGCTTGACACTCAGTCCGCTTCGTGCGATCTTCTCTTTGTCAGGGACAAGCTCATATTTGGAGAAGATATCATCTGCCATAATATCTATATCAACCAACCCCTCTGTGCTGCTCAAAATATCTGCAATCTCTGTTGAGATAGCTCTTATCTTATCAAGGTTTTCGCCATGTACCTCTACAACTATAGATGCTAGTGTCGGAGGACCGGAAGGCTGCTCGATAAATTTGATCGTAGTTTTAGGGACTATTGGCTCACAACGCTGCTTGATAATAGGACGGAGTCGTTGAACCATCAAAAATGAGGGCTCCTTGCGAGCATGTTTGTCCGTCAAGTTGACAGAGAGCTCTGCCACATTCTCTGTACGCTTCATACTTGCACCCTTGACAAGTCCAGCATAGTCCAGAGGAATCCCCTGCCCGATAAAGAGTTCTAGATTTAACACCTCTCTCTCTTTTTTCAAAACATCAATGACACAGCCACTCACATCCTTGGTCTGCTCAACCGAGCTTCCTGTGGGTGTATCTATATAGACCGAAAAGGTGTTATCGCTTTTCCCGGGAAGCATCTTTGCCAATACCATCTTGGTCGGGAACATCATCAATGAACCCAAAAAAGCCAAGATAGTAAGTGCGATAACTAGTGTCTTCGCAGACTTTTTATCTAGTATACCATAGATTAGACCCTCTAATTTACTCATGACTTGCTCCCTTTACCATGATGATGGCGCTTATGTTCTGGCTTTTTTAAGAGCTTCAGGCTCAAATAAGGTGTAAAAATATATGCTACAAAGAGTGATGCTAGCAGTGCCACAGGCACATTATAAGGGATAGGCTTCATAAACGACCCCATCATCCCTCCTACAAATGCCATAGGAACCATCGTAAGGATGATCGCTAGCGTAGCGATATTGGTTGGTGCCCCTATCTCATCTGTTGCCTCTATGAGTAGCTCATCCATCTCTTTCTCATTAACATCATGAGCATGCAGGTGTCTATGAATATTTTCGATGACGATAATAGCAGCATCAACCAGTAGACCCAAAGAGAGCAGCAGTGCAAAAAGTGTAATCCTATTCATCGTCTGACCAGTCATCCAAGCAGTGAAAAGAGTCACAGCCAAAATAGCCGGGACAGAGAAAGTAACGATCAATGACTCTCTCCAACCCAAAGCAAAGATAAGCATAATTGCAATGATAATAATAGTAATGATAAGGTGATGCATCAACTCATTAACAGCTTCGTTTGCTCTATCACCATAGTTTCGTGTGACCAGATACCCTACTCCTGCTTTTTCAAACTCTCCATCATGCTCTTTTAGTACTTCTAGTACATCCTCTGAAACAAATACAGCATTGCTACCTGCTAATTTAGCAACTGTCATAGTGATCTGATTGAGCTCTTTGGTCATAGATGAAGTGTTTGTATCCTCTCTGTAGAGTAGTTTGGCTGTTTGAAAGTTTTGTATATCCAAGCCATCACTCACTTGAGCTACATCTCTCAGGTATATAGGTGAACCCATATATTGTGCTACTATAACAGAGCCGACATCCTCTACACTCTCTATAGCATTCTCAACACCAAAGATGACAAGTTTGTTATTTTTTGTTCTTCCTTTTACTTCAGGTACATCAACTGCTACAGATTGAACTGCCTGCATAATTTGACCTAGAGATAGATGATAAGCTGAGAGTTTACCCATATCAACTTCTATATTATACTGTGCCTTGCGAGCACCTTTGAGTGTTGTTTTTGCTACGGCTCCGACACCGTTGATCTTCTGCTGTACTTTTCTCACAACCTCAAAAAGCTTCACATCATCCACTTCGCTGCCAGGTTTAGGATAAAATGCTACTGTAACTATAGGAATATCGATATCAATATCAAATGGTTTGATCAGAGGCTGCATAACACCCTTTGGCATTTTATCCATATTTTGCATAACTTTATCGTAGAGTTTTAGATTTGAATCTTCTCTATTTTCTCCTATATAATACATAACATTAACAATTCCCACATTATCCATAGCCATGCCATAAACATGCTCTATACCTTTGACCTCTCTGAGTTTTCTCTCCAGAGGATTCACAATGATATTTTCTATCTCTTTGGGAGTCGCCCCAGGCATAGCTACAATAACTGCACCTCCTGATATAGCGATCTGAGGATCCTCCTCTCTAGGCATAGTACTTAGTGCCAAGTAACCCATTATAAGTAAAAATGCACCCAAAACTGCTGTCAGAGGATTTCGCAAAAAACCTTTTGCCAACTTACCTGCTACATCTGTAACTTGATACTCTTTTCTATTTGACATAATCACTTCTTGATAAGAATTTTGGCATACATACCAGGATAGACCGAATGATCTTTGTGATCAAATGTGATCTTGATCTTAAACTTATGAGTCATAGGATTGGAACTAGGGATGATAGAGCTTATCTCTCCAGTTGTCTTCAAACCCAAGGAGGGCACCATCACATCTACACGCTTGTTGAGTCCAATAAATTTAAGATCTGTTTCACTAATCTCAGCAACGATTTTCAGATTACTCAGGTCAGTCAAGACCAGTGCTGGCATACCTGGGATTGCCATCTCTCCCTCATTGAGTTTTTTTGCTACGATGACACCATCGTTGGGTGCAGCGATCTTAAGATATTGGTATTGATTGAGGACTTCATCTTTTTTTGCCAAAGCTTGATTGACCTGTTTTTCAGATATAGTTATCATATCTTTCATATTTTTAGCAGCAAGTACCAACTGCTCTAGCTCAAACTTTGAAACCATCTTTTTTTTGTAGAGTCTCTCATGTCGTGCTAAATTGATAGCAACTTGATCATACTGGTTACGATTCATCTGTAGTGCCAGCCTTGCCTGAGAGACAGCCAAGTCTACCTGTCGCTCTGCTGCCTCTATCTCTTTGGAGTCTATCTCATATAACAGCTGTCCCTTTTGGACGATGTCGCCTTCACTGACTGCCATATTTTTAACATACCCCATATAACGGCTAGTCATCATCTTTTGATTGTCAGATACTACACTGCCGCTTAGTTCCAAATCAACAGCACCTAGAGTAGATGCCAAAACCAAAACTGCCACAGCAAGAATCTTTTTTAATGTTCTGTTTCTCATAAATAATCTCCCGGATTTAATATACTATTTAGTTCAAATACTTTGGTATTTCTCCTGTTTTTTACGCTCTGCAGCTGTAGAAGTACCTGTAGCTCTTTGGACTGCTTGATCAATACATCGCTTATCGAGACGATACCCTCTCTATAGCGTTCTTGATAACTAGCATAGACTCTCTTCGCAAATTTGAGTTGCTTCTGATAGCTATAGATATCCGAATCAAGACTCAACGCTTCTGTCTTGAGTTGTTTGACTTTCAGAGCGATCCCTTTTTTGGCAAGCTCTACCTGCTCTCTTACTTGTAAATTTTTGACTTTAGCTTTTTCGATATTTGCCTTATCGATTCCACCATTGAAGATATTTAGATTAACTTGCACACCAACTGTATATGAGTCTTTCTCTGTGAAATCATTGAGAAAGGTATTGTCAGAACTACCATACTCACCAAAACCGCCTACAGTAGGAAGATAGCTAGCCTCTTCTGCTCTGACTGCCATTTGACTGATCTCCAATCCAAGCTCCGCTTTTCTGATATCTATATTATCTCTATAGATATCAGATAGTCTTGCTTTTGGCATGGGAGCCATGTCTTTTACTTTTTTGATCGATGTTACACTTTTGTTGAGCAGAAAAGAGAGGAATTGATAAGCTAGCTCACGATTGAGTATCGCTTGATTATAAAGATTTCCTGCTTCTGCTTTGCGTGCTTGAACCTCAAGTATATCTACATCTTGAGCATACCCCTCACCGTGCATAGAGTCTACTATCTCTTCTAGTTTATCTATGTTTTTTATGATTTTTCTCAAGTTATAGATGTAGTTATCGACTAGTGAAATATCATAAAAGGCTTTTTTAACTTGAAATATTTTGGCGTTGATGATCTTGCTCGTATCCATTTGACTCATTTTGTATAGTGCTTTAGTGATATTGCCATACTCTGTCAATTTACCGCCTGTATAGATCGGTATCTGATATGTCACCTTTGTCTGGTAGTGGTTCCTTGCTTCAGGATAGTTGAGATCTCTTGGTTGCATTGCGAGCATTTGAGCTTGTGCTTGAGAGTCAGACATCATTTGGGAAAAGGCAGCAAAGTCACCACCGGCTGCACCCATAACACTGCCTATACCACCTAGAAAATCACTAAAACCAAAATCTCCAAAACTTGCTTCACGACTCTGAAGCTTAAATCCAAATACATTCAGGGCATCATTTGATCGTATTGCATTAACAGTCAAATCTAGTTTACCATAATGCATACCCTCAACAGCATCAATCTCATATGATTTCATCTGCTCTTCAAATTTAGATATTTTGACCTCTAGGTTATCATGTTTTACTATTTTAAGTGCTTGACTTATCGTCAAGTTTTCTATTCCGGCAAAAAGCGGAAGTGCTGTCAGCACAGCGATAGAGAGATATCGTTTAAATATCATAGAGTTATACTCCTTGTTTATATTAATTTATAATTATAATATAATAATAAATTTTGAATAAAATAGTTATATTATATAAAATAAAGTGTTAAATAATGGTTAATGCGGGTTTTATCGGATCAAAAACCGAGATGAGAGCCTCAGTTTTCAAGAGCTATAAGGAGGTTCCAGATAACAACTTAGAGTGAAGCATAACTGACGCTGATACACGCCTCTAGTGCGGTCAACTCGCTGATGATCTCTTTTGTGATCTCTCCATCCACACGAACAACAGCTAGTGCTTGTCCCTTTTTGTCTCGACCTAGACGAAAATCAGATATATTCAACTCATTTTGGGCGATAATCCTTCCTACATCACCGATAACACCAGGGGTATCTGTATTGCGGAAAAATATCATTTTACCTTTTGGTTCTACATCCAAATCATACTCATCGATCTCTACAATACGCTGTACATTCTCATCAAATACTGTACCAGCTATAACTACACTCCCTTTTTGTGTTGTCAATTTCAGCGTAACTTTGTTGTTAAAACCGCTAACATTAGGGGTGATCTCCTTTTCAATATCTATACCTCTCTCTTGAGCTACAAACTCTGCATTGACATAGTTGACTTGATCACCAACAGACTCATAGAGTACACCGACTGTTGCAAAGGTAGCCAATGATTCACTATAATCACTCACTTCACCCTCTGCCGTAACCTTGATAGATTTGATAGCAGATCGTGTAACCTGAGCACTCAAATGACCCATCTTTTGAATCAACTCAAGAAATGGTCGCACCATATCAGGAAGTTCATTCTCTTTGATCGGTAGATTTAGAGCATTAGGATATGAGATACCTTTTGCTGCATCTAAAGCTTGCCAAGCAGCCTGTTGGGCAACATTACGCTGAGACTCTCTGGTATTGGCACCTAGATGAGGAGTAACAGTGATATTGTTGAGATTTAGCAGTCGATTATCTGTAGCAGGCTCTCTGTCAAATACATCGATGCCTGCCATTGCGATCTTGCCACTCTCTAAACCATCATAGAGTGCTTTCTCATCATAGAGTCCACCTCTTGCACAATTGATAAGAACAACACCATCTCTCATAGAAGCGATCTCATCACTGCCGATCATACCAATAGTCTCTTCATTTTTTGGTGTATGGATTGTGATAATATCACATGTCAATATATCCTCAAATTTTTGAGTATGAGCAATATCCAGATTCAATGCTTTACTAGAGTCGATATATGGATCGTAAGCCAATACATCCATCTCAAAGGATTTTGCACGAGTTGCTACACGAGAACCTATATTTCCAAACCCTATAACACCCAATTTTTTATCTTTTAGCTCTGTACCATACCAATCCTGTCTTCTCCAGACACGATCAGACTTCAGATTATTGTGTGCATATGGAAATCTTCTAACACAAGAGAGCATATGCGTCATAGTTAGCTCAACAGCAGCGATCGTGTTTGCAGTCGGTACATTCATCACAACTATACCGCGTTTACTGCACCCTTTGATATCAACATTATCTACACCAACTCCAGCACGCACTATAGCTTTGATATTGACTGCATTTTCCAAAAATGCATCATCAACATCAGTAGAGCTACGAGTGATCGCAACATCTGCTTTTTGAATAATCTCAGAGATGAGCTTATCTTTAGGTTCATCTGCTGCATTGATCATCTCTATATCTCTATCTTTTATCAAAAGATCCAGTCCGGACTGGTGAATATGATCACACACAACAACGGTAATTTTAGACATTAAACAATCCCCATCTATCTATATACTACTTCTTCAACTGGTCAAGTAGAGCATCACCTAGAGTCATACTATCATCTTGGTCCATGTTCAGTTGATTCATTGCATCACGCTCTTCTTGACGCTCTAGTCTCTTGACAGAGACTCTAATACGATCATTTTTAGAGTCGATAAAACTAATGACTCCCCTAATCTCCTGACCTTTTTCGATCTCTTCACTCTTCAAAGGATGAAGATCTTCCGCACGAATCAGTGCATCTACATTGCTCTCAAGAGCAATGAAGACACCGAAATCTTTCTGATCTTTCACTGTACCTGCAACAATATCACCCACTTTATGACTATCTGTAAATGCTTTAACAGGAGAGTCTTCAAGTGCTTTTTTACTCAATGAAATCTTTCCTGCATCTCTATCTATCTTGATAATCTTAACTTCTACCTCGTCACCTGACTTCAAAACATCTCTGGCGTTTTGGCTCTTGTCCCAAGAGATCTCTTGATTATGAAGAAGACCCTCTACGCTGTCTATCTTGACAAATGCACCAAAATCTGTCAATGATGAGACAGTACCGGTAACAACCTCACCTACCTTATGTGCATCAACAAAAGCATCCATAGGTTTAGGCAGAAGGGTTTTGAGACTTACTCTAAGTCTTCTTCCTTCGTTGTCAATCTCGATAACTTCAACATTGATATCTTCGCCGATAGAGAGATAATCTTTTGGATGTTTTACATTTTTGTCCCAAGATACTTCAGATACATGCAAAAATGCTTCAAGATCTTCGCCTAAGTCTACAAAGACACCATATGGCTCTATGTTGCTAACTGTTGCAGTAACTGTATCACCTACACCAATAATACTATCGATATCTTTCCAAGGATCAGGATTGGCATCTTTGATAGATAGTGACAAGTGTCTCTTCTTTTTATCATACTCTAATGCAAGTACATTGACAAGATCACCTTCATCGAAATATTTAGAAGGATTCACAGGGCCTTTATGGGAGATCTGAGAGTAGTGAACCAAACCATCCATACCACCTACATCAACAAACATACCATAACTTGTGATCTTTTTGATCGTACCCTCAACAACCTCTTTGCTATCGAGAAGTCTATCTACGATCTCTTGTATTTTTGCTTTATCACGCTCGATCAACTCTTTACGAGAGATAACAACTGAACTCTTATCTTTGTCAACTTTGACGATCATCGCTTTGACTTTCTTGCCAATTGCATCGATCTTGGAGTTTAGATAAGAGAGTGTTCTTGGCATAAAAAATTCAAGTCCATCACACTCAACAACATAACCGCCCTTATTCTTCTTGGTTACAACGCCATCGATAATATACTCTTGCTCATCATCATATTCAGAGATGAACTGATTGAGTGCTGCTCTCTTTTTTGCCATCTCATGAGATATTCTGCCTCTACCCAAAGAGATAACATCGATCGAGTCACCTACTCTATATAGCAGAACACCATCTTCATCTCTGATCTCTGATAGTGAGAGGTGAGTATCACTGCCACCACCGATATCAACGATAGCTTGATCTTCATCTTCATCTATCTTAACTATAACACCCTCAACAACATCACTCTTTGAGTCTGATTTTTTGAACGACTCCTCTAGCATCGCTTCAAAATCTACTTCTTCTATTTCGATATCTTCGAACTTCATACTACCACATCCTTATGTTAACCTAGTTTTGGGCGTCATTATACCCTTTTTTATTTAAACTCGGATAATGGTCAAAGATATTGTTTATACTTTCAGTTTCTCAATCTCATCGATCACATTTTGGACTATCCAGTCCGGTGTGGAGGCACCTGCTGATATACCACAGAGTTTTTTACCTCCAAACCAATCCCTATCAAGTTCAACTTCATTCTCTATCAGATAACTATCTTTGCAATAATCCCTGCATATAGAGTGCAGCTGCTTGGTATTGGAGGAGTGTTTCCCTCCTATGACCACCATGATATCAGCCCTTTTTGCCAAATCAGCTGCTGCATCCTGATTTTCAAATGTTGCATTGCAGATAGTATTGAAGACGCGTACCTCTTTATACTTCAGTATGAGTGCAGATGTGATCTTGATGAAATCTTCAGGCTTTCTAGTGGTTTGTGCTACTACGGCAACTTTTGACTTGAGAGGGAGACCCTCCAACTCCTCCGCTTTGAGTACGATAAAAGCATTTTCCCGGTTTTGTGCATAGCTCACTACACCCTTGATCTCCGGATGATTTCTGTCACCAAAGATAACGATACTATACCCCTCTCTACTCATCTTTTCAACATCTTGCTGTGGTGTTCTGACATAAGGACAAGTTGCATCTATGATGGGGGTATCCTGTTTCTTGAGTGATGTGAGCTCTTTTTTGGGTATGCCATGGGTACGAATCACAACAGAGTCCTCTTCATTGATATCATCTAGAGACTCTGCCAATCCTATCGAATACCCCTCTTTGAGTCTATTGATCTCATCTCTGTTGTGTATCAAAGGACCATAAGTTTTACTCCCTGGATGCTCCTCTGCGATCTTGATAGCTCTCTTGACTCCAAAACAGAAACCGTAAGTTGATGCTAACTCTATCCTCATAGTTCAACTTCTGTGATCTCGGAGAGTATAGAGAAGAAGTTTGGAAACGATGTATCTATACATGCAGTATCTACGATCTCCATCCCATCTATCAACCCTGCGACTGCAAAGCTCATCGCAATACGATGGTCACCGTGGCTATCTATGGTTGATTTTTTGATCTCTCCACCAGTCACCTCATAGCCATCATCATACTCCCTGGTCGCTACACCGCAAGAGTTCAAACCATTCACTACAGTTGAGATACGGTCACTCTCTTTGACGCGAAGCTCTTTGGCGTTGCAGATATGGCTTGTCCCCTCTGCAACCGCCATAGCGATCGAGAGTGCAGGCAGTTCATCTATCAGCCAAGCGATATTCTCTTCGACTCTAATAGCATGCATTTTGCCACTGTAGATCACCTCTATATCACCTATAGGCTCATATAGATTCTCTCTCTCTATATAGTTGATCTCCACACCCATACGCTCCAGTGCTCTATAGGCTTCTATGCGTGTGGGGTTGAGTGTCACATCTTTGATCACTACTTTTGAGTTGGGAGTGATAGCTGCCGCAACTGCAAAGAAAAAACCACTTGATGGATCAGCAGGTACAGTCATGATCAGAGGATCGAGAGGGGCAGATAGAGGCTCTATCTCTATCCATCCTCTACTCTCTCCCTCCTCTATCTTTGTCACTTTTGCTCCCATACCGCTAAGCATACGCTCTGTATGGTCACGACTCAACAGGGTCTCTCTGTAGTAGCTCTTCTCATCAGCTCTCAGTGCTGCTAGGATCAATGCTGATTTGACTTGTGCAGAGTCTATGGGAGACTCATAGCGAAATGCCTTCAGCGTACCACCTCTGATAGTCAGAGGAGCTAGATTGCCATCCTCTCTTCCATCGATCTTTGCACCTATACTTCGTAACGGTTTCGTGACTCTATTCATGGGGCGATGACGGAGGTATCTATCACCTGTCAAGACAAATGAGCCCTCCACTCCTGCCAAGAGACCACAATAGAGCCTCATGCCTGTCCCTGCATTGCCACAATCCAGCAGATCATCAGGTTCACCGAGAGATTTGGGTGGAACTATAGATATAGTATCTTCCGACCTCTCCACTCTTGCCCCTAGCTGTACCGCAATATTGAGAGAGTTCAGTGTATCTTCACCCTGCAAAAAATTTTTGATGGTTGACGGTTTATCACTCAGCAGTGAAAACATTGCACAACGGTGAGAGATCGATTTATCTGGGGCTATATCAGCACAGATGAGTTCAAATCTTCCCGATATGGGTTTTATGACGGCTTTTTTTATCGTAGTGTTGCTTGACACGACTGCTCCAATCTATTCATAATAGAGGATATCACACTCTCTATATCTCCCTCTTCAAGTGTCTTATCCATAGACTGTATAAAAAATCGAATGGTCAAACTCCTCTTCTCTCCAAGTGCCTCATCCCTATAGATATCGACAGGATACCAGTTTTTTAATATATCAATAGCTAGTAGATCTATCTCTCTGCTTATTTGGCTATATGGCAAGCTATCTTTGATCACTATACTTAGATCTTTGTAGACCCCTTGAAATTTTGAGATCGGCTCTGCATTGATATGCAGCGGCATAAGTGCCTCCATCTCCAACTCAGCAATAAATGTATCATAGATGCCATACTCCTCCTGTACTACAGGATGAAGCTTGCTGACAAAACCGCACTTTGCCCCTCTATATAGAATATCGGCAGATTGATATGGGTGTATCAAGCCACTCTCCTGCGTAGAGGTGACCAGCTCAAAACTACCTACTACAGAACCCAGTTTTGCCACAAAAGATGCAAAATCAATCATCTCAGGTTTTCCGCTATTACTGATACTCTCAGCAGACTCTTGTCCGCTAAAGATCATGGAGAGAACCTCTCTCTGCTCTCTCTTTTCATTGAACACGGCACCTATCTCAAAGAGTCCTATAGACTTCTCTGTATAGTTTACATTACGCTTCACTGCCTCTAGGAGATTGACCAGGATAGTACTTCTGAGCGTATTCAAATCCTCTGCTATAGGATTGGTCAGATCAAGCTCCTCCTCAACAAGATCAAATCCATACGCTTTAAGTCTGCACCGTTCACTAAATAGATAGCTTACATTTTCATATAGACCGGCGGATGCAGCACGATGACGCAGTGCTTTTTTGAAAGCATACCGAGAAGTAGTCTGGTTCAATCGATTTAACTCTAGAAAATCAAGAGGTTTGGATTTTATATTATTGATCCCTATGATACGAACTATCTCTTCGGTTACATCTTGAATATTTTTGATATCGTGACGATAGCGAGGCACAGCAACACCAAATCTATCTCCATCTCTATTCAAGATATCAAACCCTAGATTGTCTAAGATAGTCACGATCTTCTCACTATCGATCTCCTGTCCAATGATAGAGCAGATCTCTTCACAATCCACAGCTATAGCCGTAGGCTCCCAAGCTGAAGTCACATCGAGATATCCATCATAATATCTGCACTCTGAGTCTCCTTCCAGCAAACTAGATAGGTACTCCATACCAGACAGCAGGTTTGATTCACTTCCCCTAGAGGTTTTGTAGTAGAGTGTATCTCTATCCAAATCCTTGTTTGCTATAGCCTCTACCAAAAGGTCAGGGTGAGTATAGCTAGATTCGATCAAGAGAAGCTCAGAGTTATCTTTTGCCATAGAGTGACTATTTTGGTTGACACCAACGATAGAGAGAAGCTCCTCTTTTGCACTAACCGAAGTGATACCTCTCTCTTTGGATGATATACTCAACAGAGCTTTGCCATCTTCATCTTGAACTGCTTTGGCATCATAGAGACGCATGATGACACCAGTCGCATGGGTCGTATATGCCAACAGATTGTCCAATCTACTACCCAGCTCAAGCTCCACCATAGCCACTCTAAGAGTTATCAAAAACGGTGCATTTACCTCTCCAATTGCAGCAAGCTGGTAACATAGATCAGCTTCGGTATCTCCTCTGGTTTGCAGATCTGCTACCCATGAGATATCTAGCTGCTCTATGGTTTTGTTATGATATTCAAATGGTTTAAGCTCACGATTCAATGCTACACTCAAATCTCTAGCCACTCCATGGATACTGAGACAATCTCCTCTATTTGCTGTCAACTCAAGCTCTATCACACTATCAGAGACTCTCTCATAACCACCCAGCTCCAGCCCAATCTCCAACTCTCCGATACTGCTGTCAAGGATCATGATACCCTTGCCTGTATCTGGAAGTCCCAACTCAGATGAAGCACAGATCATGCCCTCACTATCAACACCGCGAAGTGTTGCAAACTTGATCTCAAAATCATCAGGCAAAATAGCACCGATGAGTGCTACTGCTACATACTCTGCATCTACAACATTGGCAGCTCCGCAGACGATCTGTTTTATACCTGCACCTACATCTACTCTACAGACATTGAGTTTGTCAGCATCAGGATGTTTTTCACAAGAGATGATTTTTCCTATGACTACCTTTTGCGGAACTCTATAACTCTTGATGCTATCTACTTCCAAACCTATGGCATTGAAAGTTTCATACAGCCTCTCATTGGAGATACTCTCTAAATCTACAAATTCATTTAACCAACTTTTTGTTACTATCATCTAAACTGCTCCAACAAACGAATATCTCCCTCAAAGAGTGAACGAAGATCCGGGATCTGATGGATCAACATCGCAAACCTCTCTACACCTAAACCAAAGGCATAACCACTCACATCATCATACCCAACCTCTTTAAATACATTGGGGTCTACAATCCCACAGCCCAACACCTCTAGCCAGCCTGTATGAGAACAGACACGACACCCTTTGCCCTCACAAAAAATACAGCTGATATCCACTTCGGCTGAGGGTTCGGTGAAAGGGAAAAAACTAGGTCTAAAGCGTACTGCCACATCTCCAAACATATAGTGCAGAAAATCTGTCAATATCGACTTGAGGTTGGCAAAATTTACTTTGCCTTTATCATCAACGACCAACCCCTCGACTTGGTGAAACATCGGCGTATGTGTCAAGTCGTAATCACGCCTAAATACTGATCCAGGTGCTATCATACGGATAGGCGGTCTACTCTCCAGCATCGTCCGTATCTGAACAGGAGAGGTGTGTGTACGCAATAGACCACCATCATTGAAGTAGAAGGTATCTTGCATATCTCTAGCTGGATGATACTTGGGCAGGTTGAGTGCTTCAAAGTTATGGAAGTCATCCTCTACCATAGGACCGCTCTCCACAGCAAAATTCATCGCGACAAAGTAGTCGATGATCTTGTCCATCGTCTCCATGACAGGGTGCAATGCCCCTTTTTGGGCAACTCTGCCATAGAGCGATACATCGATAGCCTCATCTTTTAGCATCGCTTCGATCTCTCTAGCTTTGAGCATCTCATAATGGTTGTCAAATTTAGCTTGAAGTGCAGCTTTGTTTCTGTTTAGCCCCTCGGCAAATGCTTTTTTCTCTGGTCCTGGGATATCTTTGAGTTTAGAAAACTCTGCTGCTAGCAATCCTTTTTTTCCAAAGAGTTCAACCCGTATCTTCTCTAGTGTTTCAAGCGAATCCGCTTCTACTATTTTCTCTTCTAAATTTTTCATTGATCCTCTGTTTTATACATCAAAATTATGTGATTTTATCCAAAATATCATAATAGTGGGATTTATCGCACTTTTGATATGTTATAATTGGATAATAAATCAAACACTCAGGAGATAACAGTGTGTCTATTTTGTAAAATTGCCAATGGAGATATACCCAACAATACTGTTGCTGAAAATGATAAATTTTTAGCTTTTCATGATCTATACCCAAAAGCACCTATCCATATACTCATCATCCCCAAAGAGCATGTAGAGTGCTTTCAGTCAACTCCGGCATCTATGATGGCAGAGATAACACCATTTATTCAAGAGGTCGCAGCCAAAGTAGGTGTAGACAAAACAGGATACAGACTCATCACCAACAATGGAGATGATGGAGGTCAAGAGATACACCATCTTCACTTTCATCTCCTAGGCGGGGGGAAACTCATCTGGAATCATCTACACGAAGATACACATAAAAATATGTAGTCTGAAAATTGTAGGGGCAATCCCTTGTGGTTGCCCTGCAGTCGAGTTCACACGGTAGAGGTGTAGGTTCCAATATTTCGACCCTACGCGTGATATGGCTCATAATTGTTGCAACCGTAGGGTCGATTTATCGACCATCTATTCAATCTGCCCCATAATCAAAACTTCGCTATAATAAAATAGAAGGGATAGATGATGATAACAAACGAAGAGTTAACCCAAGCGATACTGAAACTAAGAGAAGCACAAGCTCAAACTGATGAGCAGATGAAAAAGACTGATGAGCAGATGAAAAAGACTGATGAGCAGATACAAGAGACGAGCAGAAAAGTAGCAGCACTGACTCAAAATATAGATGGAGTCAATAGATCTATCGGCTTAGAAGCAGAAGAGTTCTTCTACTCATCACTCAAGAAAAATCCAACCATTGCCAATATAAACTTCGATTATATCTATCAAAACAGCAAAAGAGACTTCAAGGGTGAGACACAAGAGATAGATATACTACTAGAAAATAGCTCTAGCGTAGGGGTAGTAGAGGTCAAAAATAGAGTAAGCCAAAAGAGTATAGACCAACTAGATAAGATCATGGAGAGGTTTGACTATTTTCATCCGCTATATAGAGACTATAGAGTCATAGGAGCATTGGCAGGCAAGATATTTCCAAAACATCTCCAGGAACAAGCACTCAAAAAAGGCTATAGTGTCATCACCCAACAAGGTGACCATATAGAGCAGATCAATCCAATATGACACATCAATTTTGTCTCTGGGATTATAGGGTGACAAACCACCAATAAAGTCAATATCAGCCAAGCTACCATTGGGGGTCAGGACACAAACAATAAATATGTTTGGAAAAAATGAAAAATATTTTCAATTATTTGTATTATTGTGTTGAGTGTTTTGTGAAGCGTAGCTAAATGAAGCAGTCGACGCATGACCTCAGCTGGAGCCAAGTGTTGAAAACCCACTCTCTTCGTGAGTAGATTTTGCAATACATGACCCCTACCGTACTTCTAGTATTAGAGTTGAGTGGTTACGCTGTAGCCATTGACTCTTTAGCGTATTTTTCACCAAGATCATAGGCTTTGAGGTTGATGTCATGTACTTTGGCAGGTACTTTAGAGAGCATTGTATCGATAAGTATTTTCTTGTCGATCGCTTTCATATATGTATTTGCGATAGCAAGAGCAACAACTGATTGAGTGATCACATTTCCTACCTCCTCTTTTGCGATAGTAATGATAGGTATCTCAACGATATTCCAAGTCTTTCTATCCTCTTCAGTAGGTGTTACCAAGTTTGGCTCAATAACGATTGTTCCGCCGGGCTTAACACCATCTTTGAATGACTGGTAGCTTACATTTGCAACTGAAAGCATGAAGTTGATCTCACCATCATTTGCATATGGATAGTAGATCTCTTTATCATCTAGTTGTATATCAACAACAGTCGGTCCGCCACGCACTTGTGATGTATATGTTGCTGTTTTTAGTCCGAAACCACCGGTTTTGATCTTTGCCGCAGCAAAGATCTCACCAGCAAGAAGAACACCTTGTCCACCAACACCTGTAAATCTCATTAATGTTTTAGCCATGATGTTTCTCCTTATATCTTTTTCTCAAAGTCATCTTGAGTAATTTTGCCTCTTTTACCCTGATGAACATCGATAATGTCTTGATACATATCACAATACTCTCTTACAACCGTATCCTGTTTCAAAATACCTGTTGGGAATAGGTTCAATTGCTCCTCTTCGCTCAATGCATCATACTTCTTTTTAGGAACTGTGATATTGTCGATCCAGTCTAGATTCTCCATAGCAGAAACCATTTTATTCTTTCTACCGAGGTTAATATGACAGTTAGAGAGTGCTTCAACATAGGCAAAACCTTTATGCTCAAGTGCTTGAACAAACATTTTTTCCAGTTTCTTAGGTGCAGTTACATTTTCTCTAGCTACAAATGAAGCACCAGAAGCAATAGCAAGTTCACAACCATCAAAAGTAGGATCAATGTTACCTGCTTTTTGAGTAACTGTCCACATACCTTGAGGCGTAGTAGGAGAAGTCTGAGAGTTAGTCAAACCATAGATAAAGTTTTGAATAACGATCATCGTGATATCGATGTTTCTTCTACACCCGTGGATCGTATGGTTACCACCGATCGCAAGTGCATCACCGTCACCGGCAACACACACTACATGCTTGTCTGGGTTAGCAAGCTTGATACCAGTTGCATAAGCTACTGTTCTACCGTGTGTCGTGTGTACTGTATTGAAATCGACATAAGAAGAGAATCTTCCTGAACAACCGATCCCGGAGACAACACACATATCATTTTGGCTAATACCGAGCTTATCTACTGCTCTGATAAATGCTTTTAGAATAACACCATCACCACAACCCCAACACCACAGTGTTGGCATCTTTTCTAGTCTTAAATATTGATCGTAATTAAATGCCATATTAAAATACCTCTTTTACTTTATTTACTATCTCATAAGGAGAGATTGGTCTACCATTTACTTTATAAAGACCTTCAATATCAAGTCTGCCTGAAGCTCTCTCTATCTCATCTGTATATTGTCTAATGTTCAACTCGACACAGAGTACATTTTTGACTTTATCTGTCATCTCTTTAATTCTATTTGCAGGAGATGGCCAGATAGTAATAGGTCTAAATAGTCCCGCTTTGATCCCATCTTCTCTAAGGTGTCTGATCGCCTCTTTTGCTGCTAGTGACACTGAACCGTAAGCGATGATCAATACTTCACCCTCTTCTCCAGTCAAATCATCACACATGAACTCTTCGTTTGATTCGATCTCATCTTGGTGAGCCATAACTTTGTCTTCAAGTCTCTGGATCAGTTTTCTACAAGTCTCGATCTCCTCTGTCGGGAAACCATTTTTATCATGGTGAAGCCCTGTATAGTGATATCTGTATCCCTCGAACATCGGGTTCAATGTTGCAGGCTCAGTTGGTCCACACTCATATGGGAAATACTCGTCGGCTGGTCCATCAAATGTTTTTCTCGGAACGATACCTGCTTTGACATCTTCTGCTGTTGGAAGTTCTGCCTTACCATGCATATGCCCAATCGTCTCATCTAGTAGAACAATTACCGGCTGCATAAATCTATCTGCAAGGTTAAATGCTCTTACTGTTTCAGTATAACACTCAGCCAAGGAACCTGCACATAATGTAATGGAACGGTAATCTCCATGAGATGGGTTACTCGCCTGTTTGATATCTCCTTGAGATACACGCGTCGGGAGACCAGTTGACGGACCACCTCTCATGACATTGACACATACCAGAGGCACCTCTGCCATTTGAGCAAGACCCAAGTTCTCTGCTTTAAGACTCATACCAGGACCGGAAGTACCAGTCATAGTTCTAGTTCCTGCCATTCCTGCACCAATGACTGCACAAATCGCCCCTATCTCATCTTCCATCTGAATACATGTACCGCCAACCTTAGGTAAAAGGTCGGAGATAACATGCATTACTTCACTCGATGGTGTTAGTGGATAACCTCCAAAAAATGTACATCCAGCATCAACACCTGCTATAGCTGCCAGTTCATTACCAGTTGATATTACTTCTCTAGTTGCCATTCATTCTCCTTAATAACCCGCAGGTAATCTATATTTATTGTTTACAATTGCCTCTTGTCTTGCTTTTGAAGCATCTGTGAGTTTAGCAAATTTAAACTCTTTTTTCTCTGCTACATAGATCGCAAAGTCAGGACAAGTGAGTTCACACTCATTACATCCGATACATGCTTCTGGAGCGATCACAGAGATCATTGCACCTAGAGTCGAAGTTGGTTCTTGCTTCATTGAAAGTACACCTGCAGGACATGCATCCACGCAGATATCACAAGCTTTACATCTTGCCGTATCTACCCATACTGGAGTATTCTCGGGAGCTACCATTGCTGCCATTATTTTCCCCTTCTAAAGTTTAGTTGTGTTGATAAAGTGATAAGAATTCCATTTCACTTATGATTAAGAATATCTTAGTTTAGATAATGAGTATATGAATAATCTATTATTATTGTTAGGATAATATAATTTGTTACGATATGAAGCAAGAAAAATAGAGTGATTTGATCTTATGAGAAGTTATGTTTTTGATCTATTTTTTTGTTGATTGGAACTTCTTAGTATGGCTTTAAACTCCCACGAAATCGTGAGAGTTGAGAGTTGTCAAGCTTATTTGGAGAGAAGCTCTTTGACTGCTTTTCCGATCTCAGCAGGAGAGACGACAACTTTAACACCTGCGGCTTCAAGTGCTTCCATCTTCTCTTTCGCTGTACCGGCAGAGCCAGACACGATAGCACCTGCGTGACCCATGGTTTTACCTTTGGGTGCAGTTTGACCAGCGATAAAGGCTACAACCGGCTTAGTGATCTGCTCTTTGATAAGTTTGGCTGCTTGGATCTCAAGATCTCCACCGATCTCACCGATCATCACGATCGCTTCAGTCTCTGGATCTGCTTCAAACATTGGCAAGATTTGGTTATAGGAGAGACCTATGATCGGGTCTCCACCGATACCAACAGCTGTTGTTATACCATAACCTTCGTTACATACTTGGTTTGCACCTTCATAAGTCAGCGTACCGGACTTGGAGATAAGTCCAACATTACCTTTCTTGAAGATCATACCAGGCATGATTCCGATCTTGCACTCTTCGGCAGTGATGACACCCGGACAGTTTGGTCCAATAGTCATCATACCATGTTTGGTAGCATAAGCTTTAGCTGCTTGCATATCTTTGACCGGAGCACCTTCGGTAATGATGACTGCAAGCTCGATACCTGCTTCAGCTGCTTCCATCACTGCGTCACCTACAAATGCAGGCGGCACAAAGATCATAGAGACTGTAGCACCAGTGGTAACTACTGCTTCACCGACTGTATTGAATACTGGTTGACCTAGGTGTGTTTGACCACCTTTGTTTGGTGTGACACCACCCACGATATTGGTACCATAAGCGATGCACTGCTCTGCGTGGAAAGATCCCTCTTTACCTGTAAAACCTTGTACGATTACTTTTGTATCTTTGTTTACTAAAATTGACATCTATATACTCCCTTATGCTTTTGCCGCAGCTTCTACTGCTTTTGCTGCACCATCACCCAAATCATCACCTACGATAAGGTTGGCAATATTTGCATTTTTAAGAATCTCTGCTGCCTCTGGAGCATTGGTTCCATCGAGACGAACGATAACCGGTACATTTACATCTGTAATCTTAGTCGCTTCAATAATACCATTTGCGATACGATCACATCTTACGATTCCACCAAAGATATTTACAAAGATAGCTTTAACCTTTGGATTTTTCAAGATGATCTCAAACCCTTTGGCAACCGTTTCAGCATTGGCAGAACCACCAACATCCAAGAAGTTTGCCGGTGTTCCACCCATATAGTTGATCGTATCCATTGTACCCATCGCAAGACCTGCACCATTGACCATACAGCCGATCTCACCATCAAGAGCGACATAAGATAGACCATAGTGAGATGCCTCTACCTCATCAGGATCCTCTTCTGTCAAATCCCTCATCGCAGCGATATCCGGTTGACGACCAAGAGCAGAGTTATCAAAGCCCATCTTTCCGTCAAGTGCGATGAACTCACCTGTGCCTGTCTTGACAAGAGGATTGATCTCGATCATCTCTGCATCATTTTCCATATAGAGTTTATAGAGTTTCTGTGCGAATTTGATGATATTTTTTTGCTCGACCTTGTCACTGATACCCAAGCCAAATGCTAACTCACGACCATGGAAGCCTTGAAAACCGATCGTTGGATCGACAGGAACAGTGATGATCTTCTCTGGAGTATTTTCAGCAACATCCTCAATATTCATACCACCCTCAGTAGATGCCATGATCAGAGGCATCTCAAGTTTTCTGTCAAGAACAACAGATAGATACAACTCCTCTTTAATATCAGCACCATCTTCGATATAGAGTTTTTGAACCAGTTTACCCTCTGGGCCTGTCTGGTGTGTCACTAGTGTCATTCCGAGAATTTCGTTAGCTAACTCTTCTACCTCATCAAGAGTCTTAGCTAGCTTTACACCACCACCAAGACCACGACCACCAGCATGAATTTGAGCTTTTACAACCCAGATAGGTCCGCCTAACTCTTGTGCAGCGACAACTGCATCTTTTACACTTTCAACCATAATACCCTTGGGTGTTGGTACATCATACTTGGCAAAAATCTGTTTTGCCTGATACTCATGAATGTTCACTTTGAACTCCTTTATTTATGCAATTTTGAATTATACGATGAATTAAAATAATCTTGTATTAATACCAATATCAACTTGGGTGATTATTATAATGTGTTAAATTTCTACACAGTGAAGCATCAAAATACTTCACTAGAGGGGATTTTAATCCTTGACCTCATACTGAGATCTGCCTATTTGATAGAGATCGTTTCCTTTTGTGTCATTTATGACTGTCACAGGAAACTCTTTGACAGTGATCTTTCGGACAGCTTCCGGACCTAGCTCAGGATAGGCGATCACCTCTGCAGCGGTGATCTGCTTACCTAGCAGAGCACCTGCTCCGCCTGTTGCACCAAAGTAGATACCATCATAATCGACACAGGCATCTTTGACACCTTGGTCTCTTTTGCCTTTTCCTATCATTCCTTTGGAGCCATGTTTCAACATAGTGGGGGAGAAACTATCCATACGGTAACTTGTAGTTGGACCGGCACTACCTATAGGGTCACCCGGTTTAGGAGGTGTTGGTCCTACAAAATAGATGATAGAACCCTCCAGATCAAAAGGAAGCTCTTCACCTTTTTCGATAAGCTCTACCAATCTCTTGTGTGCTGCATCTCTAGCAGTATATATTGTACCATTGAGTAGAACAGTATCACCAGCTTCGAGCTTTTTGGTATCTTCTGAAGTGAGTGGGGTTGTTAAAGTGTAATTTGCCATATCTATGCTCCCTTATATGGTTATGTGTGTATGTCTTGAAGAGTGGCACTGAACATTTACAGAGACAGGCAGAGAGGCGATATGACAAGGATTGGACTCTATGTGAACTGCCAAGGCTGTTTTGGTTCCGCCCATTCCCATCGCACCGATGCCAAGATTATTGACCTCATGCAAAATTGTCTGCTCCATCTCATCCATCTCGGGATCTTCATTTTTGCTACCTATATCTCTAAAAAGTGCATGCTTAGAGGAGATACACGCCTTCTCAAATGTACCACCTATTCCTACACCTATAGTGATAGGAGGGCATGGGTTTCCGCCTGCATCAGAGATCACCTCTTTTACATAATCGATGATCCCCTCTTTGCCTGCAGCAGGAGGAAATACTCTAGCTCTCGATACATTTTCTGATCCGCCACCTTTGGCTGCATACTCTATATCGATCTTGTCACCGGCAACTATATCAAAGTGGATAATAGCAGGAAGGTTATACCCTACTGTATCTTTCAGGTTTGCACGACTAAACGGTTCACAGGTAGATGCTCTCAGATAAGCATCCGTATAACCCCTCTGTGTACCTTCGTTGATGGCATCTCTCAATAGACCACCCTTGATCTTCACCTCATCACCAATATTGACAAAGAAGACAGCCAAGCCGGTATCTTGGCAGAGTGGTCTCTTCTCATCTTTGGCGATATCTGCATTTTCCAGTATCTGTCTGATCACCTCTCTGCTCACAGGGGACTTCTCCTCCTCCATAGCTTTCTCAAGTGCATCATAAGTATCTTGGGGCAGATCTGTACCACAATGTATGATTATATTTCTAACGGCTTCTACAACCTCATCAAACTCTATCTCTCTCATTAAAATTTCTCCTACTTTAATAGATATAAGTATTCTACAATGAGGTATGTTAAAACTGTATTATAAAGGGGAAATATAGATAGAAGAGAGGCTTGAGAAGAGTCTCAAGCCCTATGAGAGTTGTAGTAGATTAATTAATCAAAAAAACCGCCATCTTTTAAGATATTGATATTTTCATTGATTGAGTCAACAGATTTGGCAAATTTTGCTGTTGTCTCTTCACTCAAGTCGAGCTCTATCACCTTCTCGATACCATTTGCACCAATGACACAGGGCACACCCACAGTAACATCACTATAGCCATACTCACCATCTAACATAGCACAGCTAGAGATCACCTTCTCTTCATCACTCAAGATAGCTTCAACCATGATAGAGATCGCACGACCTGGAGCGAAGAAAGCAGAAGTCTTCAGATACTTTACTATCTCAGCACCACCATCTTTGGTCTTGGAGATGATATCCTCCATATCCTCTTTTGATACGATTTGGTCAAGAGGTATCCCTCCAACAGTTGCGATATCGACATACGGTATCATATGTTCACCATGATCACCTAGAATCGTAGGTCGTATCTGGGCTGCACCAAAACCTGTTTTTTGTCTAATCTGGTATGCCATTCTAGAGCTATCGAGAGCTCCTCCCATACCTATGATCCTATTTTTATCCCAACCTGTTACTTTATGTACAACATAAGTCATAACATCGAGTGGATTGGAGACACAGAGGATGATGGCATTTGGTGAGTACTTCTTGATATATCCTGTAACCTCTTTGACAATACCTGCATTGATATTGAGCAGATCAGCTCTTGTCATATCTTTTTTTCTTGGTACACCTGCCGTGATAACAACAACATCACAATCTTTGATATCTTCAGGCTTGACTGCTGCCTCTACTACTGTACCTCTAGGGGAGTAGTTGGTTGCTTGAGCGATATCCAGTGCTTTACCTATAGCTACCTCCGGATAGAGATCATATAGCAGTATCCTATGGCAAGTTCCTGTAAATGCCAAACTGAACGCTGCTGCTGCACCTACTGCTCCTGCCCCAACTATCGCTACTTTTTTTCCTGTCATATCTACTCCTTACTATTTATCTGCTTCAATACCAAAGGTAAATCCAGCTTTAACCTTCTCTATCAATTCGGGCAATAGATCTTCATACTCACCCACTATTCCAAAATCAGAGTTTGCAAAGATTGTCTCTTTTGCATTGTGATTTATAGCTACTATAGTATCAGACTCTTTCATACCAGCGATATGCTGTACCGCACCAGAGATACCGATAGCTACATAGACTTTTGGTCTGACTGTTTTACCAGTTTGACCTATCTGTCTAGCATACTCGGAGACACCCTCATCAACCATAACTCTTGATGCTGCCCACTCTGCATTAAGACCTTGTTCTTTCAGTGCCTCTGCCAAATCTTTTACCATCTGCATACCATCACTTGTAGTACCTCTACCACCAGCTACGATAATATCAGCTTCAAATAGCCCCTGCATTCCACCCTCACCTATAACTGTTTCAATGATCTCAGAGACAAACTCTGACTCATCCAGTGTTGGTGTAAATGGTGTGATCTTACCCTCTCTGTCATCATCTCTATTAGGCACTGCAAATGTTCCGGCTCTTGCCGTTGATATCTGAGGACAGACAAAACCGATAATAGTCGCCAGTTTAGACTCACCATAAGTTGGTCTTCTTGACTCTAGGATAGGAGCATATATCACCTGCTCTTTAGTCTCTTTATTTCTATGTTTATGTTCACCGATCAAAAGTTCTGTACAGTCTGCTGTTACACCAGAGTCTGTTTTTACCCCAATTCTTGGAGCAAGTTCTCGACCCGCTGTTGTAGCAGCAAAAAGTGCGATCTCAGGATCTCTCTCTTTGATCACTTGAGCAAATATTTCAGAAAATGGCAGGATACGATACTCTTCAAGTCTCTTATCATCCACCACGATCACTTCATCCGCCCCATGTGCGATAAGCTCTTTTGCCAAATCACCAACATCTTTGCCGATAATAAGTGTAGTGACTTTAGTCCCCTCTTCAAGAGAGTTGGCCAAATCCCTAGCAGGAGTCAATAACTCCAAAGATGGTCTTGAAATTTCACCCTTGACTACCTCTGCCCATGTTATGATACCTGAAGCACCTTTTCTGAAGTCAATTCGTTCAAGTGTATCATCTACTTTTTTGGCTTTTTTGGCTTTTTTCTCTTTGACTTCAATGGTATTTTTACCCTCTTTCATCTGAGCCAAAAGCGAATCGACCAACTCTACCTCATTATGACCTTCTGCTATCTTGGCAGGAGCTCTTTCACTTTTGATGGTAGCTACTTTTGATACAATAGTTGGACTTCCATTTTCACCGGGAATCCCAATACCTATAAACTCTGTACTAAGATCTACATCATCAATATCCAACATTTTAATTTCAGCTTTTCTAGCTTTGATCGCACCGGATAGCTTGGCTCTTCTTGGGTCGATACCTGTAGGCGTAAAACTCATCGCACAGGGGAGAGGAAGGCTCATCATCTGATACCCACCCTCTATGATTCTCTTTGCATGAACTCGACCATCTACGAAATCAGCTGTTTCGATAAATGTCCCCTGTGGGATACCCATAAATTCAGCAACCTGAGAAGGCACATGAGCTGTATCACCATCACTTGTCTGACGACCTGCAACGATGATGAAGTCCTCATCTTTACCCTTTCCAAAACCTAAATGTTTTAGCATATGGGAGATAGCCAAACCAGTAGCATATGTATCAGATCCACCCAATCTTCTATCACTGAGCAGATACGCCTCATCATAACCCATCGCCAAAGCATTCTCTAGTGATTCGGTAAATGATGGAGGCCCCATCGAACATACTATAAGTTTCGCATCTGGGTATTCACTTTTGATCTGAAGACCAGCCTCTAGTCCATACTGGCAGTCTACATTGATAATCGACTTTGCTTTTGTTCTATCCATCAAACCATCATCACCCATTCTCATCTCTGATGGCAATGGAACCTGTTTCATTAAACTAATTATTGTCATATTTATTCTCCCTAGGCTTACATATAGTTATAGTCTGGACCATCGCCACCATAAGGTGTAGTCCAAGTTATGCCACCATTTGGTGATTTAATGTCACATGTTTTACAGTGTACACAGTTCTCTGCATGGAGTCTAAGGGATCTATTCCCCTCTCTGTCGATGTGAAGCTCATAGACTTCAGCTGGACAAAATGCAGCACAAGATAGACCATACTCCTCTATATTTGATGTTTGAAACTCTGCCTCATTGTTGACCACTAAGTGTACAGGCTGAACTTCATCATGCATCGCTTTTGAGTAGTAGACACCGGTAACTTTATCAAAGGTGAGTTTTTTATCAAAGTCCAATCTACCGGCAAATCGCTCTGCAAATGGAACTCCATCATACATAGCTGTCTTCTTGGTTGTATCACTGTCCGCTTCCACTTCAGGTACGAAGAGACAGGTACCGCCTGTGAGAAGCTGAACACCCATCTTCAATCCGCCAACTATCATACCATTTTGCATGACAGCTCTCATGTTTCTAATAGGATACATCTCATTATAGATAGGACTGCTGTTGACTAGCTCTTCATATTTGGAGAGAGACTTTTTGCTAGTATCATTTTTCTCAAGTGCCTCTACCGCTGTTTTGGCTGCACAGATACCTGAACGGATAGCCAAGTGAACACCTTTGAGTCTAGTAGTTGTCAAGAATCCTGCACTATCACCCACTATCATAAGGTTGTCATCATAATATTTAGGCATAGAGTTCCACCCACCTTCAGGTAGGGTTTTGGCGCCAAACTCAACTAGAGTTCCACCTTTTAAAAACTTAGAGACATAGGGGTGTGTTTTCCATACTTGCATAGCCGCATGTGTATCAAAACTAGGATCCTCATAGTCAAGTCCTACGACCAATCCAAGTGCTACTCTGTTGTCACTGAGACCATAGATAAATCCACCACCAAACTCTGACTTATCCACAAGCGGATATCCAAATGTATGATAGACTGCACCTGCTTCTATATTGCCCTCGGGAACACTCCATATCTCTTTCACGCCTAGTGAATAGATCTGTGGGCTTTTACCTGAATCTAGGTTAAATTTATCGATAACCTTTTTAGCGAGACTGCCTCGTGTACCCTCAGCTAGGATAGTGATATCAGCTTCGACTGCTGTTCCCTCTTGGTAATTTTTCTGCTTTACCCCGTGGTGATCGACTCCGGTATCTTTGGTTTTGACACCTGCTACTTTTCCATCTTTGTTATAGAGCATATCATCTACAGCAAATCCTGTATATATCTCTACACCTTTAGATTGAGCAACTTCTGCCAAATACTTACATACTTGACCAAGAGAAGCTATATAGTTACCCTCATTATTCATATATGGAGGGTGAAATGGCAACTCCATCTCTCCGCTATCATTCAGCTTCACTGTAACATCAGTTGATACTTTAGAGTCAAATGGAATACCATCGTACTCCTCTTTTGTCAACAGAGACTCAAATACTTTTGGTCGTATCACCGCACCTGAAAGAATATGCGAACCTATTGAGTTACCTTTCTCAATGAGTATTATCCTCTTCTCTTCACCTTTTTGCTTGAAACTATTGGCTAGTTCTATTGCCGTAGCCAGACCAGAAGGTCCACCACCGACGATAAGCACATCGGTCGAAATAATATCATGATTATCCATATAAGCACTCCCTATTTATAAAATTACTTTACTATATGATTTTGGCTTGACTCGTACCTTTAAAGTCAGAGTGAAAAAACCAAAACTATAGTATTTAAGCATATTTATAAAATAACTGTTTTATGTTATGTTTTATATTTAGTATAGATATTTTAGAAGTTTTAAAAATTATTTGTAGATATTAGTAACATTTAAAGAATAAAAAAAATAATATAAATAATTAATATTTATATTATTTTATTCTTAACTATCAAAAAAGTCTAATTCATATAGTTTATCGACCATCTCTTGCACAGAGGCTACAGAGTTTTTAAATCTTTTCTGCTGAAGAGGCTTGAGAGCCATATTGATCACCTGCTCTGCTCCGCCTGCACCGATCATGACAGGTACACCAGAGACGATATCTGAATACCCGTAGTCATCTTTGAGCATAATAGCACATGAGTGTATCTGGTTTGTATCTTTGAGTATAGCATCCACCATTACAGTCGTAGATTTGGCAGGTGCATAATATGCAGAACCATCACCTAGGAGATTTACGATCTGAGCACCACCTTTTCTTGTCTTTTTAACTATCTCACCGATCTCTTCAGAGTCAAGAAGATCTTCTATAGGCACACCGGCAACTGTCGTAAACTTTGGTAGTGGCACCATTGTATCGCCATGACCACCCATCACTGTAGCCCTTATCTGACCTGCTCCATACTCAAGCTTCTCATAGATGAAGTGTGCCATTCTAGCTGAGTCAAGTATACCTGCCATACCAAGAACTCTCTCTCTTGGGAAACCTGTCTCCTTGAGTGCTACATATGTCATCACATCAAGCGGATTTGATACTACCACCACGACTGCATCCGGCACATGCTCTTTGATCTCTCTAGCATAATCTCTCACTATAGCTGCATTTTTGAGAAGTAGGTCATCACGACTCATCCCTGGAGTTCGTGGTGCTCCTGCGGTGATCACTACGACATCAGAGTCAACCATACACTCAGGATTCTTCGCAGCTTTTACGATCGTATGCTGTCTAGCTGCATTGGCTGCTTGGGACATATCGAGAGCTTTGCCTTTTGCCACATCATAATTTCTACCTCTTAACACTACATTGTGACAAGTTCCGTTCATCGCCAATATGAATGCTACAGTAGAGCCAAAGTTACCTGTTCCGATAACCGTTACTTTTTTACCTTTTGACATATCAATCCTTTTGTCATACTTCTATTAAATAATAATAATTCCTAATATTAAAATCCGCTTCTAATCTCAAGCTTGGGAATACATAAAAAGATATTTGCAGGGTATATACATTCCAAAACTAAGTAGAGAAACGAAGAATTATAAATATTTATATCAAAATACTCCTAAGCATCTGCTTAGGAGTGTGACTAACTATGATACTTAGATAGCATCAATAATAGCATTAAGTGTAGCCGATGGTCTCATAGCTTTTTCAGCTAACTCATCGTTAGGGTTGAAGTATCCACCTACATCTTGAGGAGTGCCTTCAACAGCTAGAAGCTCTTTAATGATAGTTTCTTCTTTGGCTTTAAGTTCAGCAGCAACTGGTGCAAATTTAGCGGCTAGTTCTGCATTGTCTCCGCTTGCTAGTGCTTCTGCCCAGTACTGAGCTAGGAAGAAGTGAGAAGCTTTGTTGTCTGGTTGACCACATTTTCTACCTGGCTCTTTGTTGTTGTCAAGGTAACCTTCGTTTGCAGCATCTAGTCCAGCAGTAAGTGCAGCTAGTTTCTCGTCAGAGTGCTTTTGACCGATAAATCTAAGTGACTCAGCTAGTGCCAAGAACTCTCCAAGACTATCCCATCTAAGGTGACCTTCAGCTAGGAATTGATCCACATGCTTAGGAGCAGATCCACCAGCACCAGTCTCATATAGTCCACCACCAGCGATTAATGGAACGATAGAGAGCATTTTTGCAGAAGTACCAAGCTCTAGGATTGGGTACATATCTGTAAGGTGATCTCTAAGAACATTTCCTGTTACAGCGATAGTAACTTTACCTTCTCTTACTCTAGCAT
>JAYEOM010000094.1:0-11313 GCA_034722955.1 Campylobacterota bacterium | reverse complement strand
TTTCTAAGTTACAATTAAGTTAAGGAAATGGTTCTACTACCATCTTCTTGTTTATTTGAATTTAAAGGATATATCGTGAACAAACATATCATTGGGAGACACTTTGAACTAACAGACCCGATCAAAGAGTATCTGGAAGCTGCTATTGATGGACTGGATAAATACAATCTCGAAATCATCTCCTCAACTGCTATCATCTCTGGTGATGAAGACAATGGTAAAAAAGGCTTTACTGTTGAATTTGTCGTTAAGCTCAAGGATAAATATACTATCGTTATCACTCAGATAGACAAAGATGTCTATGCGGCAACCGATATAGCTATCGAGAGAGTCAAAAAATCTCTCAGAAGATATGCAGACAAAGTAAAAGATCACAAAGTGACAAGCATCAAAGATCTAGGTGCTGATGCAGTAGCAGTCAGCTCTATAGATACTGAAGATACTGAAATCGTCCCTATGGATATGGAGCTTCATAAACCTATAGATTTCGATGATGCTATCATAGCACTCAAAGAGGAGAAGAAGAGACAATTTATAGTATTTAACGACTACGACGGCTTGATGCGCGTCATGTACAAAAGAGCCGATGGGAAATTTGGACTATACTAAGATATCTACATATCAAATGTATCAAGGCTACCCGTAGGGGCAATCCCTTGTGCTTGCCCCTCTATAGGAGATACTAATGAAGATGACTTTTTTGATCAGAGTGATATTTATGGCTACTGCCCTGCTCTATGTCTCTCTATCTGCTGAAACTGGGATGGGATTGGTCATCACTACCACCAATGGCGGAAGTATCGGAGTTGATTTTCAGGGCACTATTCGGCGAATCGATATCAAGGATAACCAAATTATCAACACCACGGGTAGCCTTGGCACAGGACGCTTTGTGCGTTTTTCACCTGACGGCACCAAGTTCGCATATATAAAAATGGATAAAACAGTGGCAATCTCCGATCTCGAGGGGAGAGTGATAAAGCGATTCGATGCAGACGAGTTGGGACAATTGAGCTATACTGATGCCGGTATCTATATTGCCAGTAGCAGAAGTAATAAGCTATATCTATACAGTGAGAGCGGAAACAAAATCTCGGAGCAGTCAGTACCCCAAAGCGAGAGTGGATTTGTCTCCCAAAATGGCAAGTTACTAGCAGGAGTTGCTACCGTCAACAGAAATACCGATCCTTTTACTGTGGATATGACGACTGGCAAACTCCTATGGATGTCCGGTAGTCGTATCTGGGATTGTGCCGTATGCCCAAGCCCTGACGGATTGAAGATCACTCAAAACAACGGTGGCGGCACTAGACACAACGGTGTCTCCTACGGCTCTCACAAATCCATGGCCATCCTCAACAGAGACGGAACCATGGATAGTTTCATCCCAGCAGTCAATATCACCAACTCCAGCACCTACAATATCAACCGGCAGTGCTGGTCGGGCAATTCAAATGAGTGGATTGTAGTACCAGCAGGCAGAGGAGCCAAACAGCAACTGGAGTATCTATGTGAGCCTTGGATATATAACTATAAAACCAAAATAGCCATTTGCCTCTCCAAACGCAGCAACGATTTCTGGCAACCTCACGACTACTACTCCGGAAAACTCCCTTGACTCAAGTCATAAACCCCTAAATCACTCATTTGTTCACTCTTTGAAAATGGATACAACTATAGAGTATGATAGGGGTCATGCGTTGCAAAATCAACTCACGAAGTGGGTGGATTTTGCAACGCTTGACCCAAGCCGAGGTCAGATGTTGACTGTTTCATTCCGCTACGCTTCACAAAACACTCAACTTCAGACCCCTACAGACGCTCTGTCGCCTCTGCTACTATACTCTCATCCTCTCCCATATCCAACCATTTGAATTTTTGTCCACTCTGTATAGTGCCATCTAGGATATCACCGCCATCTCTAAACTTCAGATCTAGCTTTGCTATATCAAATCCACTGTTGGTCTGGGTGAAGGCTTTTAGTCTTGGGCTACTGCTCTTTCTGCTAAATAGGTAACACCAACTCTCAAGTCCTAGACGACCTACTCTGCCTCGGAGTTGGTGCAGGGTAGCCAACCCCAATCTCTCTGCACCTACTATAACGATGAGTGTCAATCTAGGCAGAGAGATACCCACCTCTACGACAGTAGTCGCTAGAAGAATATCACCATGATCTCTAAACTCCAGTAACACCTCCTCTTTTCTCTTGTCCTTACCGTGGGTCGCATATACATTGTCAAAACGCTCTTCCCAAAATCCCCTGCTCTCGGATAGAGATTGGTAGTCGATAGCTTCACTCTCCTCTACTAGAGGATAGACGATAAGGATTTGATGATCTTGAGCTATCTGCTCTTTGATCTGAGATAGGAGCATAGGAAAATCCTGCTCTCCTATCACCTCTGTCGTGATCTTCTTCTCAAATGGTGTCCTAGTGATCAGACTCACATCTATCATCGCAGAGTTCATCATAGCTTGAGTACGGGGGATAGGTGTGGCTGAGAACTGGAGAAAGTGTGCTCTTCTCTCCTCTACTCCCTCTCCACTATCACTCGACATAGCTTCGAGAAGTTGTCTCTGACCGGTACCAAAACGGTGCTGCTCATCGACCATTACCAGTGATGCCTTGGGTAGATCATCCTTGTAGAGTAGTGCGTGAGTACCTATGACAAAATCAGCCTCCTTGTAGCAACCCTCCTCTCTACCCTGCATCACTAGAGATATCTTCACTCTAGCCGGCAGATGTTTGAGTGCCTCTTCGTATAGCTGAAGTGCCAGCAGAGAAGTAGGAGCCATCAATATCGACTTCTCGGGAAGAGCCATCATCACTGCTGCCAAGATGACCATAGTTTTGCCCGAACCTACATCTCCGACTATCATGCGTTTTGCGGCACAATTTTGATCTCTCAAATCTTCACGGATATCATCTATCACTTCGATCTGCTCAGGCGTAAGCTTGAATGGAAGTGACTTAATGAAAGGTTGGCTATCGCCTCTCAGGGCTCTCATAGCAGGATAGTCAACCTTTTTACCTGACAATTTTCGGATATGGTTGTATGCCTCGACAAATTTCAGCACTTGTACAATCTCCGGACGATAACTGCCATCCATATATATCTGATCGAGATTGCTAGGAAAATGGAGTCTCATCAACAGCTCAGCTTCACCGGGCAGCAACCCCTCCTCTATCAATGCCTTCTCATTTAGATAACTCTTCATGAGAGTTCGTATCTCATCCTGCTTGAGTATAGACTTGTACTTTGGGGTGATCTCACCTGCCCTCTTGATCGATTTGGGCTGGCTCATCTGAAGTGTGTTGCGATAGAGTTCGACTTTGCCATGAATGAGATGTTCACTCCCTATAGCAAAAGTCTGATAGTGGTATGGTGTCACACGAAAAAAGATACTCTGTAGACTCTGGTTCAAGCGTAGCAGTGCAAAAGTGACTATCAATCTGCCATTGTGAGAACGAACCTCTTGAACCTTCGCTTCGAGAGTATGCAGTTTGCCCAGAGATATTGTCGGGGAGAGTGTAGTATCGTTGTAAGAGGCAGGCACCAAGAGTGCCAGATCAAGAAGCGAGTATATCTTGAGTTTTTTAAATAGCTCTCTAGCTTCGTCCATAACCTCTCCTCTGCATTTAGGGAAATTATAGTGACTTATTTAGCAAAACAACATATAGATGTCATTTTGCAATGTTTTCACTCTTTAACTCTTCGCTTTTATCTGTCACGATCGAAAAAGTCAATTTTGTGATCTCTTTATGCTCCTTGATAAATGTGTTGATCTCATCTAAACTCAAAGCTTGGATCTTCACCAACTGCTCTTTGCTGTAGCCTATAGGTCTACCGTAATAGTACTCACCATATGCTCTATCAAGCCGTTGTGAAAGTGTCTCGCTTCTCAGTGGTTCACTCCCTATGAGGAACTCTTTGGCTGCATCCAACTCTTTTTTGGTGATACCATCTTTGACAAAGGTTTCGATGAGACTCTGCACGAGTGCTTTTGCCTCCTCTTCATTCTCTAGTTTTGTCTGTAGATAACCACTCAGATAAGAGGTTGTACGACTGTAGATAAAGCGACCATAGGCACTATATGCCAAACCTCGCTTGACACGGATCTCCTCCATCAATCGACTGCCAAATCCGCTGCCACCCAGTATATAGCCTGCAACTTTGGCTATATACTGCTTGGGGTCATCATATTTGAGATCAAAAGGTGCACCAAAATATATATATGCCTGCTCTGTTTGAGCCTCTCTCATATGCGTGACACACTTGTCACTTGCTCTGATATATGGAGACTCTTTGACTTTGACAGTAGGGAGTAGACTCATCACATCAGATACTATCCCTCTAGCATCTTCCATAGAGATATCACCGCCCATGATCACGATAGCATTGTTCTTGCCCAGATGAGTTGAGATAAAACCTTGCAACTCCTCTAACTCCATAGAGTTTATACTTTCGATGGTTCCTGCTCTAGGTCTGCCCATCGCTGTATCTATGAATAGCCTCTCTTTGAGTCCCAATGAAGCTAGATAGTCAAAGTTACTCTTCTGCTGTGTCAACCACCCTATCTTTTGTCTCTTGACCAGATCCATAGCCTCTTGGGTATAGTTGGGGTCTTTGAGTAGTGCTTTGAGCAGTGTCACCCCTGCACCAAACTCACTCTTGAGTGCAGAGAGGTGGATCGTAAAGGTTTCACTGCCGGCAGAGGCAGAGAGGTGAATGGCATGGTTCTCCAGCTTGGTAGCAAAACCTACACTGCCATCCTTTTTTGTCCCCTCACCTAGCAGATCAGCACTCAGCAGTGCCAAACCTGCTTTGGCATCATAGAGAGCCCCACTATCACGAAAAACGATCTTCATAGAGACTATAGGCACATAGCTACTCTCTTCAAACACCATAGGTACCTGTGCACCATCCACCTCAATCTTTTGTATATCTTGACTCATTGCCCATCCTTGTAGTAGTATCATTAGTAGTACTATTTTTTTCATTAAAATCGCTCCAGTATTTCATAAGCTGTGTTTCTCTTAGCAGGACTCTCTCCTATATCACGAATGAGACGCACCATCTCATCTTGGTTCATCTCATTTTTGACTCCTGCTGCTGAGACTACATTCTCCTCCATCATAGTAGAGCCTAGATCATTGGCTCCAAATAGCAGTGCCATCTGACCGATGTAGCTCCCTTGAGTAACCCATGAACTCTGAATATTTGGGATATTATCCAGAAAGAGTCTAGCTACAGCCAAGAGTCTTAGATAACGGTTAGAGGATTGCTTCTCTATTTCAGGATATAGCTCCATTAGCTCTGTATTGTCACCCTGAAATGACCACATGATATAGGCTCTAAAACCACCCATCTCATCTTGAAGCTCTCTAGCATAATCCCAATGCTCCACAATCTCACGATTTGTCTCAACTGTACCGTACATCATAGTGACTGTTGATTTGATACCGAGTTTGTGAGCCTCCCTATGCACCTCCAGCCAAGTATCTTTGTCAAGCTTCTTGGGTGCGATGATGTCACGAACACGGTCACTCAATATCTCTGCCCCAGCCCCTGGGATAGAGGCTAAACCTTTGGCGTGAAGTCTCTGCAGAACTTCAGATATAGAGATCTTGGAGCGAGTAGCGATATAGTCTATCTCAATAGCAGAGAAACCATGGATAGTCACCTCTGGATACTTCTGATGGATATGCTCTACGAGATCTTCATACCACTCAATCTCTAGCTTGGGATGCACACCACCCTGAAAAAGTATCTGCGTCCCACCGATAGCCAAAAGCTCATCTATCTTCTGGTCTATCTCGTCAAATGTGAGAATATAGGCATCATCATTTTTCTCATGACGATAAAAGGCACAAAACTTACAATCCACCCAGCAGACATTGGTGTAGTTGATATTTCTATCGACCACAAATGTAGTCACTCCCTTGGGGTGCAGCTCTCTTTTGCGTTCTAAAGCCATCTTGCCCAGCTCTTTTAGGTCAACCTCTTCTATGAGTTTGACGGCTTGGTCTATGGTCATTCGTTTTGTTTTTGCTGCTGTCATTTTTTTCCTTTCAATCAAACAATCTATGATTATTAGTGTTAGCCCAATTTTGTAAACTTACATATAAATTTGTAATTTGGAAATACTCCATAGTATAGGAAAGCCTTAAAGCCCCTTCGACTTTTTTCTGATTTATATTGCCAGCAGTAAAATAGTTTGCAATCAGCGTTGTTAAATCATGTCCATTACAAATTTGTAATCTATCATAAGATACCTCTTTGAGCAAGGTACTGTTTTCTTCTATATTCGCATTATCCTTGTCAATTTGTAAATAGAGTTCTCCTATCAGTGTATCCAAATCTAAAGAGACTTGACAATTATTATATCCAACAAGTGAGTTCAAATTTATTTTTTTAAAATTAAATAGACCACCCTCTCTACTGCTATACCATCTTATGTAGCCAATCTCTATCGCAAGAGCATATATCTGATTTCTTAAATTTTCTAAAAGATTGGAATAGCATTCTTCAGAGCCAAACTCACAGATTACAGATTTTAGAGCCTCTGACTCAATCATTTGCACTTCCATATCAGCATAATCAGTAATAAAAAGATTATGGGGATAAGCTACATTGTCTAAATGATCAAAATCTGCATCTTTTAGAGCAATGATTTTAGAGTATCCCTCTTCTCCTAAAATATCAAGTGCTTCTATAAGTTTCTCTTTTCCATTCAAAGCTGTTGTATCTGTGTATTGATGAGAAAATATATTTCTAAATAGTCTTATATCAGTTTTACCCTCAAGCAAAATAAAAACTTTATCTCTATTGGCAGGATGCCCTATAGAAAGTCTTATTTCTGCAAGTTTACTTCCTAGTTCATTAGATAACTCTTGAAGACTATTCAATCTCAGAATCCTCTAAATTAACAGTCAAATCCCATCTTTCATTGATGATTTGAGGTGAGTGTGTGGCAATTACAATGTCTATATTTTTAAGTGATATTATCTCTTTTATATCATTTAAAAACTCTTTTTGCCATACTACATGGAGAGATATTTCTGGCTCATCAATCAATACTAGAGAGTTCTCTCTAGCTTTAAAAAGTAGTTCAAACAACAAAACAACCTCATGTTGCTCTCCTGAAGAGAGCTCTGTAAGTTGCAATATGGAACCATTTTTAGATTTAAAAATAAATCCTCTCTCTTTATCAATCTCTATATTTTTAAAATTAAATCGTCTCTCATTGAGTATCTTTGTAAAAAGTGCTATTTTATTGACTAAAGAACTAAATACTGCTAATTTTTTTTCACTATCTGCAATATATAGTGAGAGCACCTTTGTATCACTATCGCTAATCTCATCTTCACCAAAAAAAGTATCTTCATCCAACTTCAATAGACCATACTTAGAAGTCTCAACTCTCTGTTCTTGTAATGATTGTAATTTATTTTTTAATACTTCATGTTCAATATTAGAAGTTTTTTCTTGAAATAGTCGTTTAGGAAAACTACTATCTAAAGATTGTGTAACTTGTGCATATTCACCTATAGTTTGCCTAATCCTATGGCTTAATTCTTGCGAATATTTCTCTATAGTATCGGTAATAACTATACCTCTTTGATTTATACTAGTTCCACTATCAGAAATATGTTCTCTAAGAATTAATCTTTGCTCTTGGATAAGATAAACTTCTAAATTGTCTAATAAATCAATAAATTCTTGTGGAGTATCAATATCAAATCGCTTCATAATAGATTCAGGGATATAGTCACTATATTGATATATTGCCTCTTCAAAAGATAAAACTTTATCAGTTTGAGTATTTAATAATTTATTACTATCTATTCTATGAAGAAAATTAGGCATAAACTCTTCTATTTGACGACTAGAAATACCTCTTTTGAGTTGAGAAAATAATTTTTTAGATGGATATTCAAAAGAAGTTATATCTTTATTGTTTTCTTTTAAAATAAATTTAATAAGAGTACTGTTATTGCTTCCTTCTTTTATAATTTCTATACTTCTATCATTATCAAAAGTAAAAATAATTTTCTTAAAAGCCAATTTTGAAAAGAAATTAAATCTCTTATTAAATAAACTATCTATAATTTTTAGAGTCATAGTTTTCCCATAACCATTAGGAGCAGTAATTATAGTAATCCGCTCATCTTGGTCATAATCAATTGTATGTTTAAATATATCAAATAGTTTATATATCGTTAGATTTAATAGCTTCATTGTAACAAACCCTTTCTCTACTTACTTCTCTTCTAAAATCTCAGCATCTTTAGAAACTTCTACAGGCTCCACGCTCTCTACGGGGACTTGTACTTTTTTCTCTCTACCGATAGCATCAAGTACACCATTTATAAACTTAGGCGACTTCTCATCGGCTAGTTTTTTTGCAAGCTCTACAGCTTCATTGATGATGATGGCTCTATCGGTCTTGGCTACGAGTATCTCATAAGCACCTAGACGCATGATAGACTTCTCAACTTTGCCTATAGTATCATAATCCCAATCTTTGAGATGTTCGATGATCTCCCTATCTAGCATCTCCAGATTTTCAACTGTTCCTTGAAAAAGCTCATTGGAGAAGGTGCGTTGTCTGTTTCTGATCTTACTCTCTTCGAGGATATCATCAGCAAAGTCAGCTATATTTGTATTGCCCAGATCATAAGCGTAGAGTAGACCTATGACAGCTGTGCGGGCTTGATGTCGCGTAGCCATCTATGACTCCAGAGTGGTGTAGAGGTTCATCATCTCTATCAGTGTCACCATCGCTTCACCACCTTTGTTACCTGCTTTTGTACCAGCTCTCTCTATGGCTTGTTCGATACTATCTACTGTGAGTACTCCAAAAGAGACAGGTTTGGCATATTTGAGTCCTACAGATGCCACACCCTTAGTAGCTTCAGCAGAGACATAGTCAAAGTGAGGAGTCGCCCCACGGATAACCGCCCCTAGACAACAAACTGCGTCATACTTACCTGACTCCAATGCTTTATCAAGTGCAAACGGCACTTCAAATGCACCAGGGACTAATATCAAATCTAAATCATCTGCACTGCCACCGTGTCTAGCATACGCATCTTTAGCACCCTCTACAAGTCTATCTGTGATGAAGTGGTTAAATCGTGCATTGATGATCGCTACTTTTTTACTCTTGTCTACGCTTAAGTTACCTTCTACTGTTTTCATTGTTTTCCTTTTATCTTTTAAGTTTGAGACTATTAATAAAAATTAATACTTTCAAAATTAAATTTTATTTACTAAAAAACTCATCAAGTGTATCAATAAGCTCCTTTAAACTTGGTACTTTTTCTTTGGTATGAATATATAGATTTTCATAATCTATAGCTACTACGGTTCTTCTTATCTGCTTTTCACTTTTTGTCCAATGTCTATTTATGAGTTGATAAATGTCATTGAGTGTATTTGCTGGACGGGATATCTCTCTTTCAAAATTTTCTATTTCTTGTAAATCAATGACTCTCCTAATCTCTTCTAGTGTTAAGTGCTTATCTATATTTTGATAATGATTGAACTCCGCTATAAACCAAGTTTCAATCTCCATAACAGCTAAAATCATTTTTGTATAGATTAAATCTTCATTTACCAATAGAGTTTTTAATCCATTTTGAATTCTCTCTTTCTTCTCATAACCTATGGGATAGAGATCCCTCAATCCAATAATTGTAAAAAAATCTTTAGATAGTAGTGCTTGATAATTCTCTTTTATATCGCTCAATACTTTAGCATCATTACAGGAGTTATAGATTCTAATTTTGTATTGGCTATTCAAATCATTGAACTCTTCAATAAATGGACATCTATTTTGTCCTTGCAAAACTCTTTTTTGGATTTCAACATTATAAATACCTGCCATCTCTTCAACTAGTTTTTCAATAAATATAAGTTCTGTTTTCCCTTCTACAAATATGGCTAATTTCTTGATAGACACTAGTCACCCCAAACACAGTTCTTATAATATTCTCCAGAGAAAAAATCAAAATTATTAAGCCCAATATCCTCAAAGTTTTCAAAGTTTTTTGGATGAGTTTTTTGGCTATAAAAATCAATCTTGCCTTTTTCATCTTTATCCACAATAATCCAATAGTCCAAAGGAACATTATTCATTACTAATCTATCATTTGTGGTCATAATAAGTTGCATTTTATCTTTTTGTTTTTCTGCATTTTTTATAAGATAGTTAATAAGATTATTAGCCCTTTCAAAATCAAGCCCCTCACCAATATCATCTATTAAAATAGTTATATTATCTTCTACAGTAAAATCTAAATAAGTTATTTGTATAATTAAAGACAATGCCCTAAACATCCCTTGAGAGATTTCTCTTTGATATATCTCTTTGCCATTCTCTTTAATATAGAGTGCATATATTTGATAAGCAATATCAACAGTATAAATATCTTCTATATCATATCCTATGCTATTAAAGGTTTCTATAATTTTATTTTTAAATGGCTCTTTGAACTCTTTTAATCCTGCTCTAAATTTATATACTACTTGCTTATCATCATAAGTAAATATTTTATTTTTTATATCATAACCAAGTGGTTGACCCAAACTATCTCCAAATTTAAATAGATAAGAAGAGCTTATCCAATTGAAAATAGGTTCTAATAATTTATGTTGTATCTTATCTCTTTTATTAGCTAATAGTATTTTGTTTTTTTCTATTCCAAAATCTAGTTTTGAGTCTTGTGAATCGTACTCTATTTGACCTTTACCACTTTTATTTCTTGAAAAATATAGAGTACCATCAATTTTTAACTCTTCAAAAAGTACTATAGAATTATCTATTTTTAAATCATATATATACTCTGTTTCATTTTCTAGTAATTTAATATTCCAATTATATATTGAAGAGTCATTTTCAATCTTTCCGTCTCTCAAAAAACCTATTACTATAGAAATAGAGTTCAATATTCTTGTTTTTCCAGAAGTATTTTTACCTGCAATGAGATTAATTTTAGAAAAATCAAAATTATCTATTTTCCACTTGTTGTTCTCAAAGTATTCTTTTGAAAAACTAATAGATTCTACATACATATCATTCCTTTTTATTCCACTATCACCCTAATCGCATCTATCTCTTTCATCAAATGGTACAAATCATCAAGTTGTATCATATTTGGTCCATCACTCAGTGCGATAGATGGGTCAAAATGTGTCTCAAAGAAGAAACCATCTACACCCACAGCTGCTGCTCCTCGTGAGAGATATGGTACGAATGAACTATCTCCTCCGCTACTTGCTCCACCACTTGCTGGCATCTGTACAGAGT
>JAYEOM010000093.1:0-37100 GCA_034722955.1 Campylobacterota bacterium | reverse complement strand
AGTGTGATGCTCAAAGAGTAGTATAACTTGATTACATTTCAATAACAATATATTATAAAATAGAGATAGTATATTTGAAGTATTTAATTTTGTTTCTATGATGCTTAAGGGTCTTCCCCTCCTGCCAAGGAGCATTTTCGGACAAAAAAATGACAGGAGAGGAGGAGAGAAAGATTTTTTGCATCTTAGCATCTTAGGGTTGCAAAATCAACACACGAAGTGGGTAGATTTTCAACGCTTGACCCTAATGGTCATCTAGATTCCTTATTTCATTGGCATTGCCGAGGACGGATGAGGAACGAGCGAAACTCTGCAAGGAGAGACGCATCGATCGTTTTAAGATTAGGAGTTGATCTATTAGTCTGTTTGGTTTGACTCTACGGGAGTAGTTTTATCTTCTGTCTCTATCGTCTGAACTTCAGCTTCTGTAGCTACCTTCTGCTCATCAGCTGCATCTTCTGCCTTGAAGCTTTCGCTTGCCTCTTTTGCTTCAAACTGATCTTTAGATTCACTCTCTTCTACTTTAGCTTTCGCTTCAGCTTCACCGGCTACGGGCTCTGGGTTGGCTATAGCTTTTGCCTCTTTAGTGGCGACACTATCTTTCATCACAGGCTCCTCTTTGGCAAGCTCCTCCTTGAGAGAGTCGATCTCCTCTTCCAGATCAAACACCTTATCATCTAGTACCTTGACTTTTGCAACATTTGCACCATGCTCATAGACTAACTCTCCACCATCTTTACCTTGATTGATTGTTGCTGCTGCAAAAACGATCGCCAAGATCAAAAATAGGAGTCTTGCTTTTCCGCCTGAAAATGAAATAATCTTGAAGAGAAACAGTGCAAGTGAACCATATACAAGGTATATACCCAGTAGCTTATGCTCTTTTAGCTCTGCTTGACCTGCATCACCTAGTGTATCCCAAGCAGCTTTTCCATCTACAGAACCAGATATATAAGCAGCAGCAAAGATAACAACCATCGCGACTATTAGTAAAAAGGAGAGCGTACTTACACCTCTGCCTTTAGGCTCTTCAGGAGTTTCACCTCTCTTGACGATAATATTGACAATTTCAAGCAATACTATAATAATAGGCAATACTATAGCAAAATGTACTAATGGCGGGTGTATTAAAGCTGGGACTAACTCCATCGGTATACTGTCTATGACAGCCTTTGGTATTGAGATATCTGGAAGTTGCACTTTTTCTCCTTGGGTTTTTATGATTTAGGCAGCGTATACCTTTAACCCGAAATATGCAATATAGATTACTAAACTAGCACTCCTATTGGATATTTCGGATTTAATTTAAGATTATAACACACTACCATTAAAAAGTTATCAATAAAAATACTCTAACTACTTATATTTTACAATTGATTCTACAAGATACACTAAATAGGTTTAACTACAACCATAATGACAATAACAATCATCAATAGCGTAGGTACTTCATTGTAAAATCTAAAAAATTTACCGCTCTTATAGTAGGGATCATCTGCTAACTTACGCCGTATACTCTCCAGTGAGTAGCTATAGGCGATCATCAATGCAGCAAAGAGCAGTTTGATAGAGAGCCAATAACTACCCTGTAGTAGACTTGGCACTAGATACATCATCCATCCACCACTCAAGATCGTCGCCCACATCGCAGGCAGACCAATATATGTATAGAGTTTATACTCCTGTATCTTTATCACTTTGACAAAATCAGCATTATCTGCATGTTCTCTATGATAGACATAGAGTCTAGGTTGATAAAACAGCATCGCCATCCAACTCATAAAACTCATAACATGAAATGCCAATATCCAACTGTAATATGCCATTACCCCTCCTCAATAAAATCTTTTTGATTATAAATAACCAATTGCGGTTTGCGATAATACCCCAGATGGGCATAAACTATCTTGAGTCTGCTACCCTCTTTTGGTATATATCTCTTTTTTTTGAAATAGATCGCTATCTTTTTGCCATCAATCTCCAAGTGTTCATTGCGATAGATACCTGTGAGGTTGACAAATATCTGATTTTGGAGTGTGGGATCTTTACTTTTTAGTGCATTTTGTGATAGATAATATCTCTGCAGATCTACACTCTTCTGTTTTTGGATATAGTCGATCCTAGTGATCTCTTTGAGACCTTTATAGTTGCTGATTTCACTAACAACAAGATCATAACACTCACCCTCTTCCAATGCTCTAGCAGCTCCATATAGATAGATAGCCATGCCTTGTGCAGACTGCTTGATGATAGCATCATCACCTCGTTTGAGGATCACATGGCACCCCTTTAGTTTGATGGGCTGATCCAATACCTCAACTCTATAGAGATCCTCTATCTGTTTGGTTGATGCTGGTTTTCTCTTCTCTATACGGTAGGGGTCTGTACTAAAGTAGGCAAAGATAGGAAGATGATCAGAGTAGCCCTTACCTTTATGTTTGCCATGGCTATAATCCCAAGTATTGATCCACCCTTTTGAAGTAAAGAGAAATGGAGCTTTAAATACAGCAAAAGAGTTGTTGACATAGTCGATCCCTCTCCCATCAAAAAGTTTGTAGGGAACCATGATGTGATCAATCGCCCCCTTATGCCCATAATATTTATGGCTCCATCGTTTGGCAGGTGCAGACTCCATCCAGAGGTTATAGTGCCCCTCTCGCTCTAGAGAGATATCCTCTTCCAGAAGCATATCACTGCCTTTGATGCTCTTGAGTATATGGTTGATTCCTGTCTTGCCATGACTATCATCAAAAGATCTGTTGATCACACGATACTCATCATAGTGGCAATTCAGGTCTCCAAGTATAATATACTCTCTCTCTTTAGAAAGAGTGTTGATCCTCTCTGCTAAAGCCTTCGCATATACAATACGACGACTCTCTTTCCCTCCTCTAGACTTTGCTTTCCAGTGGTTTACAAAGAGTGTCAGAGGATAGTTATCGATTTTGACTGTCGCTTCTAATATATCACGATCTCTATCTGAGTAGTTCACACGAATATCTCGTTTGGCTATGATAGGATATCGTGAGAGTAGTGCGACATGAATATTTGCAGATTTCTTGTGGGTTATGGCACTATATCTATAAGGGCAACCGACACGCTTGAGGCGTTTTTGCAAACGGTCTAAGATCGCTTCATTTTCTATCTCTTGCAACCCCACGATATCAGCATCAAGCTCACACAATACCTCAGCTGTATGGTTGAGCTTGATCTCAACCATTCGTGCTGTCCAGTTGTGTTTGCCAGGTACATACTCATCATACTCACTGCCATCTCTTACATCATCAAATAGATTCTCTACATTATAACTAGCGATCTTTAGCTCAGTAGCCAGCAATATAGATGATAGAGAGAGTAACAAGAGTATCAGTAGTCTCAACATTTCAGATACTCTAAGATAGTTCAAAACAGCAAATCTACACCTCCTCAGCGGAATATTTTTCCCAACATATTCATAGCACCCCCTATTGCATATTTCGGGTTTATTACCGTAATAACCGAATCGAACCCTCTAAAAGCTCTATCTTCTCTGCCTCTATCAATCCTGTCAATGCTCGTTTGAAATTTTTCTTGCTGAGACCAAAAGCTCTCTTGATCTCTTGGGCATCACTCTTGTAGGTAAAAGCCATCTCCCCGCCACTCTCCTCTACTCTCTTCAGTAGTGTTGATTGTGCATCTTTGCTATTGGCTTTTTTGCCTATGGGTTGCAGAGATAGATCAAGCTTTCCATCCTCTCGAACAGTTTTGATATATCCTCTTTTTCGATCTCCCTTTTTGATCTCTTCAAAGATCTCATTTTCAAAAAGCATGCCCTCATATAGACTATCTGCGATAACTTTATAGCCTAGCGGTGTTTTGGCGATGACCAACAACTCCATCTCTCTGTTGGGGTGCAATCCTTTCGTATCACGAGAGAAGTATTTCCCTATCTTCTGTGTAGCATAGAGTCTATCTGTCTGCTCATCAAGAGAGACACGAAGAATATACTTTTTGCCGATAGTAAAATACTCTTTTTGCTGAGATAGAGGGACAAAGAGGTCTTTTGGCAAGCCCCAGTTGACAAAGGCTCCATAAGATTTGTAATCGACTACTGTAAAATATCCATACTCTCCCAGCTTGGCATAGGGCATCTTCGTAGTGGCTACCGGACGATCCTCCGAATCTGTATAGACAAAGACATCGATCAGGGAACCTATGGGCATCTCCTCCTCTACTACATAAGCATTGGGCAGTAAAACTTCTGAGTCATCTTTGGCTTGCAGATATAGACCCGGTTCAGTGTCACGCATCACCTCTAGGGTATTGATCTTGCCGATCTCTATCATCAAGTTTTTGATCTTTTCACTCATTTAATTCCTTTGAGATGTCCAGCAAAAACTGTTGGTTTGATAAAACCTGTCAATGTCTTCTCTGCCAAATAGTTATCTTTACTATCAAAAAAGATGATATTTGGTGTTCCAAAGAGTTCAAACTTTTTGAGAATTGCTCTATCATCTTCGCTATTGTCTGTTAAGTCGATCTTGATAAAGGTAAACCTCTTCAGCTCTTTTTGTACGAGTGGATTGGGAAAAGTTATCTCCTCAAGCTCTGTACAGGCTACACATGACTCTTTGCCAAAATCTACAACTACAGGCTTCTTGGAAGCCTCTACCTCAGAGATCAATCTCTCTACACTATAGCCCCTGTGGCTTTTGCTCACACTCTCCACTATCTCGTTGACTATCACCCCATTGGCAGATGTAAATTTAGCAAGCGGTCTAAAGATTGAGCTTGAGCCACTGATACCACCGATAAAAAGTGTTACCCCATAGACTAGAAACAGTATAGCAAATAGTTTGCTCAAGTAACCATTGATAGTAGATGGATCCTCTCCATTGAGCAGACCCATATAGAGAGCAGTACCTATAGCGAGCATCCCCCAGAGAATCAGTGTGATACTATCGGGAAGTATGCGTGCTAGCATAAATATAGCCAGTCCAAGCATCATAATACCAAAGACTTGAGAAACTTTGCTCATCCAACCACCTGGTTTTGGCATAAATTTCCCTGCACCTATACCCACTAAAAGCAGAGGCATACCCATACCCATGCTCATCACAAAGAGTGCCATACCGCCCAAGAGAGCATCACCGGTATGAGATATGAAGAGGATAGCACCACCTAGAGGCGGCGCTACACAAGGACCTACGATCAGAGCAGAGAGAAACCCCATGATCGCAGTACCGATGATACCTTTGCTCTGTGCATCATCACTGACTTTGGTAAGCTTGCTCTGTATCGACTGAGGCAGCCCTATCTCATAATACCCAAAGAGTGAAAATGCCAACGCCACAAACATCGCAGCAAATATCGTCAAAACCCATGGATTTTGCATAGCTGTCTGTATATCTGCACCCAGCAGTCCTGCGATCAAACCTACTATGGTGTAGGTAACTGCCATAGATAGTACATAGACTAGAGAGGTAAAAAACGCTTGACCTGTACTGCTCTTGCCATCACTTGATTGAGAGACAATGATCGATGAGAGTATTGGTATCATAGGGAAGATACAAGGTGTCAGGGAGAGCAGTAACCCAAAGATAAAAAAGAGCAAAATGACAAATATAGAACTTTCACTCCCTAGAACATCAGCAATCTTGGCACTATTTCCCTCCTCTGTCAATCTGCCTATCTTCGCAAAGAGGCTCTGCTCTTCGCCCCCGTCGATAGAAGTTTGCAAGTTAGAGTCAGCAGTTACTGTTGCAGCAGCACCTGATCTGCCAAAGTCAAAACTTCTCTTCTGAGGCTGATAACATATCCCCGTATCAGAACACCCCTCAAACTCTACAGTGAGCGTATAGTCCCCCTGCACTCTAGATTGGATATCCTTTAGAGCTATCTTGACAACCACTTCACCCTCATAAACCATATCACCATCTATCTCATGTGCGACAGGCTTCTCTAGTGATTTGAGTTCAAATTTTTCAGGTTTTGTTATATAAAAATGGAGTGAATCCTCATATATATGGATCTTGTCACCCAATTTGATCGTTGTTTCGATAAGAGTCTCTTTTTTCACTGAAGATACTTGAAATGCCTCTTCAGGCTTCAGGAAAGTCTGTTTCTTTATTGCAGACTCAAACCCTGCACCAAAAAGAAAAGTTGTCATAAGAAGTATAATTTTGATCATATTGGTCATGTTGTTTGAATCCTTAATCCTAATTTAAATGAATTATAATAAAGTAGTGTGTACACTCTCTGTAATTTCGTACTATAACGAATTATTGTAAATCAAATATTAACATTAATCATATAAAAGGTAAAAAATGGCAAACCATTTGCAAAATGAGTACTCTCCCTACCTCCAGCAGCATGCCCACAACCCTGTCGATTGGTATCCCTGGGGTGATGATGCTTTCACAAAAGCCAAAAATGAGCAGAAACCTATCTTTCTCTCTATCGGATACAGTAGTTGTCACTGGTGTCATGTGATGGAGCGAGAATCTTTCCAGGATGAGAGCATTGCTAAACTCTTAAATGAACACTTTATCTCAATAAAGGTTGATAGAGAGGAGAGACCCGATATAGACAAACACTTTCAGGATGTCTATCAACTCATGAATGGTCGCCCCGGAGGATGGCCCACCTCTCTCTTTCTCACAGATGGACTAAAACCATTCTATTCAGCTACTTATATCCCGCCCAAACCAAGATATGGTATGATGGCATTTGACCAACTGCTGCAAACCATCCACACCAAATACCAGAGTGATAAAAAACTCCTAACCCAAAAAGCTGATGAGATTCTCAGATTTGTCAATCCAGAGAAGAAAAAAATTCAAGCAACAAAACTCGACATATCTATCATGACTCGTTTTGAGGAGCAGGCACAACAGCTTTTTGACCAAAAGGATGGAGGATTCAATACTGCACCAAAGTTCCCGCAAGTATCAACAATCGATCTCCTGCTGGACATTTACCTGCTCAGGGGAGACAAAAAAACACTCTCTATGGCTCTAGATACTCTTGTCTCTATGTGCAGAGGTGGCTTGTATGACCGTGTAGATGGCGGTTTTTGCCGTTATAGCACAGAGAGTACTTGGCTAATCCCACACTTTGAGAAGATGACTTATGACAACGCTCTGCTGAGTGAACTTCTCCTCAAAGCATATACCATAACAGAGCAGCCTTTTTATCGTGATATCGCACTTGAGACTATCGATTTTATGCTAGAGAAGATGTCCGAGGATAGGCTCTACTACTCAGCAAGCGATGCAGATACCCAAGAGGAGGAGGGGAGATATTTTGTCTATAGTTATCAAGAAGCCCTCAACTCTTTTGCTAAAGCCAATATCCCAAAGGAGGCTCATGATCCATTGGCTAAAGCACTTCACATTACCCATCAGGGAAACTTTAATGGCAAAAACATCATACGAGTTGAAAATCCTCTAGAGCTGGATATACCCTACTACCAAGAAGCTGTAGATGCATTACGCCGTGAGAGAAAGAGTCGCACCTATCCATTTGTAGATAAAAAGGTACAGACATCTTGGAGTGCTATGATGATCAAGTCTCTCTTTTGTGCCGGTCGTATAGATAGCCACTATCAGCAGATTGCCATAGAGTCACTAGATGCTTTGATGGAGACGATCTATCAAGATGGAGAACTTTACCATACTACACTCATCGGCAAGAGTCCCAAGATCAAAGCTTTTCTTGAGGATTATGCCTATCTATGTGATACACTGATAGAGGCTTATGAGAGTACACTAGATGAGATCTACCTCATCATAGCTGTCAAACTTGCCAATAGTGCTATCGAAAAGTACTACAGACATGGCAAATGGAAATTTTCGATAGGAGAGTTCGAAACTGATGCATCTATCCATGATAGCTCATATCCATCTGCTATCGCTACTATGCTCTCTGCACTCCTATCCATAAGCTCACTCGTTGATCCAGTCTACAAAAAATTTGTCTTCAAGACACTAGAGGTATACTCCTATGATACCATGCGCCAACCCATCTCTACACCTCGTATGAGCCAGATAGTGATGAGATATCTAAATGACGATATTATCATCAAAGCAACCCAGGATAGACTCAAAGAGCATATATCGGACAGAGACAGACTCCCTTATCCATTTAGCTACATAAAGGTCGATAGCAATAGTGGATTTATGACCTGCAATACAAGCAACTGCTTTGGACACGAATCAGACTGGAGAGGTGTAACAGAGTTGATCAAAAGAGAAAAAATTTAAAAAAATATTAGTGGATTCATTTAAAAACTATTGATTATTTATTTATTTATAAGTATAATTATAAAAATAACATATAAAAAGGATAGAGAATGGAAAAGTGTCCAAGTTGTGGCGGAACAGGAAAATGCAAATGGTGTGAAGGCAGTGGAAAAGATAGCAGTGGGGAGGATTGTAAAAAATGCTATGGTTCCGGAAAATGCAGTGATAAAACACCATCAGGATACCGATGTCATGGTACAGGTGAAGTTGCAAAGATATAGATCAACTATCTCTATGATATAACTTTTATGAGGGTATTACCACTGTTTTATCCTCAAACTTATAATTCTTTATTTCTAAAAAATCAAAATTGATAACTATTCTCATTTTAATTAATATTTAAGCCTTCTTCTGTAATACTTCTCTAATCTATTGATAATGACTATCAATAGATTATTAAAACAGAGAGGTTTAACTTGGAAAAAATCATAGTTGCGTTAGCTGGACAGCCCAATGTAGGAAAGAGTTCCCTCATCAACGCTATATCAGATGCTAAACTCAGAGTAGGAAATTTTACGGGTGTCACCGTAGACAAAACTGAAATTGAATTTATCATAACCGATGAAGAGACAGCTAAAGAGTATGAAGTACATATCATAGATCTTCCGGGAGCCTACTCACTAACAGAGTATACGATCGAAGAGAAAGTTACCAAAAGCTTTCTGCAGAGTGATGAGTATGATGTGATCATCAATGTGGTCGATGCTACCAACCTCCAGCGAAACCTACTTCTCACTACACAGATATTGGAGACAGGTAAAAAAGTTGTTGTAGCACTCAATATGATAGATGAGGCTAAAAAGGAGGGGATAGAGATAGATGAAAAACTGCTCTCTGAACTTCTAGGTGTAACATGTGTAAAAACCAGTGCATCCACAGGGGAGGGAGCCAAAGCTTTCAAAAAAGCGATCATTGACACCTATAAGCAAAAAGAGAGCAGTGCCAAAATCATCTATAGTGACCCCATCGAAGAGGAGATCGATGAGATAACGACCTTTTTTAAAGAGAAAAAGTATCGCAACTGTATACCATACCGACAACTTGCCGTACAGTTGCTACAAGAGGATACCAAGACTTACAAAAAGATACATGATCAACCGATATGGATAGAGCTACTTCCTATACTTAGAGAGTCCCTAGAGCATATATATCAACACCATGGCACCAAAGATCTTGATCATATATTCTCAGATGAACATTTTGCCTTTGCCAAAGGGGCAAAGATGGAAGTGATATCCGTCAAATCAATGCGTGCTAAAAGCATGACTCAAAAGATAGATAATCTCCTGATCAATAAGATACTGGGGATTCCACTTTTTCTCTTTTTTATGTGGGGACTATTTCAGCTTACTTTTGAACTGGGTGCACTCCCTATGGAGTATATAGATGCAGCATTCGGGTGGATGAGTGATCAGACCAAAGCAGTGCTAGGAGATGGTGAGCTAGGATCACTAGTTGGTGATGGTATCATCTCTGGGGTTGGTGCGGTTGTGATGTTCCTACCCAATATCATCATACTCTTTATAGGGATTGCTCTACTGGAGACAACAGGATATATGAGTCGTGTCGCATTTCTACTTGATGGATTTTTCCACAAGTTTGGACTGCATGGAAAAAGCTTCATACCGCTAGTGACAGGTTTTGGCTGCTCTGTACCCGCCTATATGGCAGCACGAACACTCAAAAATGAAAAAGATAGGCTCATCACACTCTACATCATTGGATTTATGAGCTGCGGTGCTAGACTACCTATCTATATCCTCTTTGTCGGTGCTTTCTTCTCTCAGGAGAGTGCAGGAAATATTCTCTTTCTTATCTATATATCAGGTGCAATGCTGGGACTCATCTCCGCCAAAGTACTCAAAATCTTCGTCTTCAAAGGTGATGATGAACCATTCGTAATGGAGATGCCAAAATACCGTATGCCATCACTCAAGCTGATTTGGCACACTGTCTATGGACAAGCGAAAAGCTATCTAAGCAAAGCGGGAACCTTTATCCTTGCCGCATCTATCCTGATCTGGTTTGCAAGCAACTACCCTAAATATCCCCAACTCGAAGAGAGTTATCAGAGCAAGATAGAGTTATCAACAAGCCAAACAGAGAGTAACAGACTAAACAATCAACTACAACTAGAGCTTTTAGAAAATAGCTATCTGGGAAAAATAGGACACCTCTCTGAACCACTCTTTGCTCCATTAGGCTTTGACTGGCGTATGAGTGTTGCACTTGAGACAGGATTGGCAGCTAAAGAGGTAGTCGTATCTACACTAGGTATACTCTATGCATTAGGTGATGGAGTCGATGAAGAGAGTGAGGGGCTGATAGAGCAGATCAGAGCAAATATCCCTTTCGCTTCGGCGATCTCATTTATCGTCTTCGTTATGATCTATCTACCTTGCCTAGCAGCATCTATGGTCTTCGCCAAGGAGGCAGGAGGATGGAGATATCTACTCTATCTCTTTGTGATGACCACAGCAACCGCTTGGATACTGAGTTTTATCGCTTATCGTATCACACTTATGCTGGTTTAGGAGGAGTTTATGTTAGCCAACCGACTCAAAAAAGGCGAGAGTGCTACTATCATTAAGGTCAATGCCCAAAAAGAGTTGAGAGGTAGATTTAACTCTTTTGGTATTGTTCCGGGTGAAGAGATTACTGTCAAAGAACACTCTCTGGCAAAACAGACTATAGAGATATCCATAGGCACAACACTTGTAGTGCTTAGGAGGGAAGAAGCAGAAAAAATAGAAGTCAACAGAGACGAGGAGAAGAGATGAAAATAAAATTGAGTATTGTTGCACTCTTGACTGCTACAAGCATATTTGCAGGCGAAGAGATCAAGCCAGTCGAACAGACCAAAACAGCCAAGATCGAAACAACAGATAGTTTGGCAGATGCATTTAAAAATGGAAAAGTCAGTGGAGAGGTCAGAGCAGGCTATATCCAACATATGCCTAAATTATCTGGAGAGCAGGATAGATTTTCGACTACATTAGGCGGTCAGCTAAAGTATGAAACTGGAAAATTTTACGGTTTTGACTTTGGTGTCGCTTTTTATACTTCTCATGCTATCAATGAGTTGAGCGGAGAGAAAGAGAGAGGTAGGTTCAATGATGAGATGAGTTCTGCAGATGGGCATTATGACCTATTGGCAGAAGCCTATCTTGACTATAGCTACAGAGATTTCAAGATACGAGGCGGTCGTCAACTAATCGACACACCTTATGCCGATAGTGATGATATTCGCATGACACCCAACACCTTCGAAGGTGTTGTCGCAACCTATACCTACAGTGACTTCAGCTTCATCGGTGCTTATCTCACCAGATGGCAGGGACCTGGTGCCAACGAGTATAAGTTCATAGACCTTCTTGATGAGGGTAACGGTGTCACTATGGCAGCATCCACCTATACGACAGATACTATAGAAGTGGGTCTATGGTACTACGGTGCAGATAAAACTGCAGATGTTATCTATGCCGATGCCATCGGTACCTATGTCATCTCCGGTGGAGTTGAACTCAAAGGTGGTCTCCAGTTTGCCAATCAGAGCGAGAGAGAGAACTCAGGCTTTAAAGCGACACTCTATGGTGCTATGGCGGAGATAATCTTCTCCGGGGCGACACTTGGGGTAGCTTATGATGCTCTTGATGTCGATGAGGGCAAAAAGTACTTTGGTGGCTTTGGTGGCGGTGTAGGTTTTGTCAATATGGATGAGTATACCGCTGGTACATTTACTCTCTCCCAGAGTGGTGATGCCTGGAAGGTGATGGCAGGTTATGACTTTGCCAAACTTGGTTTGTCAGGAGTTATCGCAGAGTATCACTATGGAGAGTTCACAGGTGATAATTATGGAGAAGTGATTGAGCAGAATATTGTTTTGGCTTACGCCCCTAGTAAAGAGTGGGATATTGAGCTGGTCTATATAACTGTTGAAGATAAAAATATGGGTATTGAAACAGATGAGCTAGGCAATCCCAAGGATACAGGGCTTGAGAGACTTCTTGTGAGAGCCAATTATCATTTTTAAGCCTAAGGCTACCTATAAGGTAGCCTAATATGTCTTTGCATTTTTAAACTCTGCAACTTCACTCTCAACCATCGCATCAATCATTCGTACATATAGATCATTGATCAAATTCGGAGAGAGACCCAATGATATCGCCTGCTCCCTAGCACGAGATACAACAGCATTGATACGCTCACTAGCTTTCACCTCATCAACAGAGTTTTTGAAGTGTGCTATCTGCTTAATATAGTCATTTCGTTTAGCTATCAAAGCGATGATCTGCTCATCCACTTTATCTATCTCTTCTCTAGCTTCATCCAAAGTAGTACAAGTTTTCATAATTTCACTCTCCTTGAGTTTTCTAATTCAACCCGAATTATAACAAAGATTACCCTGAAATCATCCGTGATATTACAAAAGTTGTTGTGATAAAATATATAAAAAGTAAATTTTAAATATAAATTCAATGGCAAAGAAGCGACAGACAAGGAGATTATTTATAACAAGGAAGATATAAAATAAAAAAAGTCGCTTCTTCTAAGGAGAATACGAATATTGAAAGAAAACAAATAAGTCTATCTTTGGACACGAAGTAAAACAGACTCTCAATATCGATTTGTGGAAAGATTTCTCTCTCCTAGGTGGCAGTATAGCCTTTTGTGATTAACTATTGGAAAATGAATCATTAACAAACCAATAACAAGAGGGTTATTTTTCCAAAATATGCAGATACTCTGTAGTGGCATCTGCTTTGTGGTTTCTGTTTTCACTCTTATCAGCCTTAAATCGTTGATATTGAGTTGTTTCAAGCCTATAGTTGCCATATTTACACATGATACTTTCAACCTCTTCTGATCGCATTATACCTTCATTGTTATAGCTGAGAAAGATATAGTTGAAATCTGCTCTCTCTATCAGTGCTTCAAAACTACTTTTAACTACAGATTTTTTACAATAGTCAGAACGGATATATGACCTTAAGCCAGTTTTTCCCTGAGGTACAAATGTATCATATCTAGCGATTGTATTGAGTATATGGTAGTTGGCACCATACTGTCGTTGGTTGTATGGCGGATCCATATATAGAATATCACCAGATATCTTAGAGATGAGAGTATTGGCATCCTCATGGTAGACTTCATGTCCGGCTCCATAGATATCGAAGGATGCCGGTTTTAAGAGAAGTTTTTGTTGTGCAGATCGCTTCAAATGCTTGAGATAAGCACCGTAAACAGAAGCCGTATTTGCTACTTTATCTGCAGACTCAATCAAGCTAGCCAAAAGAAAAAAGTATTGATCCTCATCGATACTCTCTTCTGCTCTCCACTCTTCAATCTTTTGACGCATTGCATCTATCTTTTTAGCATTTTCATCACTAAAATACTGCCTCTGACCATCTCCGCCTAGAGAGTAGTGCTGATATATAAATCCCTCTATACCCTCCATCTCATTCAATGCATCAATCAATGACTCCTTCTCAAATCTTCTGCTGTTTCCTATATAGTTTCGGTTCAACACATAGCTATAGTACTCTATATCGTTGGCTATCACTTTTTTAGTCATAGTTTTAAACTTGCGACCGACTATGCCGGTGCCTGCAAAAATATCACAAAATGTAGCCTCTTCGATACTGCCAACACTCTCTTTGATACTCTCTTCTAAAAAATTAGATAACTTGAGCTTGGATCCTATATAATTCATGACACTCCTCTTCTGACCCATATCATATCTGAAAAGATTTCACCATCACCAAAATCAAACTTATGGAGCTGTTTTTCACTAAACTCCTCAACATACTGATCTATCTCATCTTTGATGAGCATTATCTCAGATTTCAGCTTCCAGTGCTGCATCGTCTCTCCATCATAAAGCATAATAAAGAGTCTATTTTTCAGATGCTTCCTACCCTGCTGGCTCTGGTTGGTATAGAGCCACTCGATCAACTCATCCTCATGCTCTCTAGCATACTCATAGGATCGACCAAAACCTTTCGGAAATATAGAAGTTTTATGATCAAAAGGGATCTCTTCTATATGGAAATCTACCAATTTATCAAAACTATTCCGATTTGGCTCAACACTATCATGCGAAGCAAAAATATCCTCAATCGCCATCGCAGACCAAAAGTTATACCACCTATTCAGAGCATAATCACACAGAGCCTGATCAAAACCTTCTACTCTCTTGAGAAGCATACTCATACTATAAGTGGTATATATAAAATTTGTCTGCCTATCCCAAAGATCCGACTGCCTCCTGCCCCATCGATAGGGATAACAACATCTCCTCTTCAACTCTCTCTCAACTCTAGGTAGATCCATCAGTTTCCTCTAGTTCATATAAGGTAATCATATTCTATCTTTTTTTGTTTATATTCCAGAGGTTACATTAAGATAAAGAGCTTATACTTAAACTACCAGCCCTAGGAGTATCCGATGAAGATAGATGGAGTAGATAGATTATTATTATGGATGCAGGCTCTCTCTATAGTGCCATTGGGGCTTTTTTTACTTATCTATCCAGAGCCTGGATTTTTGTCTCTATTGGCTGCTCTGCTACTATTTTCCTTGTTAGGTTACAATATATATAGATATGTTAGAGGTAAACGCATCTGGCGTTATTGGCTGTTGACTATATTGATAGGTAGTTTTTTGGTATATGCTTTTTATAGTCTTGGAGCTACTCAGGCACCACAGAGCTTTGAGAACTTCAAACATAAAGGTACTGTGGCATCGTTCAAGTTTGATAAGCCCGAACATATCGATAAGATCTGTTACTATATAGGCATAGAGAGAAGTGTTAAGTTTCATCTTGATTTTCTTGATGGCGAGAGTTGGAAAAAGTTTTACTCCTATGATAAGGATTTTCCTTTTTCATTTCGATGGAACTGTATAGATACAGATATCACTACACCCCAGATAAATATAGAACTCACAATGGGTGATATGATGCTAGGAGAGGTGCAGTTCATACAAGATGATAAGCTTCTGAGTGTTAATACACCAAGGAGTCTGCTTATAGATGAACAGGAGATGCATGCAGTCACTACCTACTATGGTGGTATGTTTTTTGACGAGATATATCATGGACGAACAGCTTATGAGATTATGCATGATACTCCTGCTTATGAAACTGCTCATCCATATCTAGGAAAGATGCTTATAGTTCCAGGTATCAAGTTTTTTGGAATGACCCCCTTCGGATGGAGATTTACCAATGTGATATTTGGTGCTATATTTATATTTGCAATGTACTACTTCTCCAAACTGCTATTTAGAAAAAGACTCTTTGCCTTTACTTCAGCTATCTTGATAACATATAGCTTTATGCATTTTACGCAATCAAGAGTTGCCTTGATAGATACATTTGGTGTTCTGTTTGTTCTGGTCTCTTACTACTTTTTATATCACTTTATTGTGAGGCAGAAACTCTCATCTCTGATGCTTAGCGGTCTCTTCTTTGGGCTTGCTGGTGGTGTGAAGTGGTTGGCGGTCTTCTCTGCGGCAGGTTTTCTTATGATAGCCATCTATCTATTGGTCACGAGATATCCATTGCAGAAGCGTTTTGCTGGATATAGGCTACTGCTTTATGGTATCTTGAGCTATGTAGTTGTGGCAGGTATAGTATATCTTTTGACATTTCTTGACATATATTTGCATAGTGGCAGCTTTGAGAAGATTATAGATTATCAGCTCTCTATGTATGATTATCATACAACTATCAAAAGCACACACCCATATAGCTCTCAGTGGTGGAGTTGGACTGTAGACTATAGACCTATGTGTTACTATAGAGAGATAGAGGATGGACTAATTAGCTCTATTACAGTATTTGGAAACCCTGCTATATTTTGGGTGGGTAGTGTTAGCATCTTCTATCTCATATATGTACTGATTAGAAGAGCTACTCTTGAGGCTGGTTTTATACTGTTGGCATTTTTAGGGTTGTATCTGCCATATATCTTTGTTGATAGATTGATGTTTATCTACTACTTCTACTATCCTGCTCCTTTTATGATGCTTGCTGTAGTTTACATGTTAAGAGATTTGAGTAGATATTTTGTGCTCTATCGTAGATACTATTTTCTCTATCTATCTATAGTTGTCGGGTTGTTTTTGGCTTTTTATCCTGTATTGAGTGGTTATGAGATAACAAAAAGTTATGTAGATCATGGATTGAAGTGGTTTTCTGGATGGTGGTTTTAGGTGCGTTGTTACGCACCCTTACTAATTTTCATTAGGATGGAGGGTATGCAGAGACTACTCTACTTCTGCATCGATGACATCGTCATCATCTGCTTTTTTGCCTTTGGTGTCACCTGTTTTCTGTCCCTGCTCTTTGGCATAGACTGCTTCAGCTAGCTTATGACTCTTCTCTGTCAACACTTTGACCTTCTCTTCGATCTGCTCTTTAGTAGCAGAGTCATCTTTGAGAAGTGTCTCAAGCTCATTAATAGAGGCTTCGATACTCTCTTTTTCACCTGCATCAAAATTGTCACCCAAATCAGTGAGAGATTTTTTGGTCTGGTGAACTAGTGCATCTGCTTGGTTTCTGATATCAACTAGAGCTTTTCTCTCTTCATCTTCAGCTTTGTTCGCTTCAGCATCCTGTACCATCTTTTCGATCTCATCATCACTGAGTCCTGACGAACCGGTGATCTTAATCTCTTGTGACTTTCCTGTACCTTTATCCTCAGCAGAGACTGTCAAGATACCATTGGCATCTATATCAAAAGTTACTTCGATCTGAGGCACACCTCTAGGTGCAGCAGGAATATCCCTAAGTTCAAACATTCCCAATGACTTATTGTCTTTAGAAAATTCACGCTCTCCCTGAAGTACATGGATGCTGACAGCTGGCTGATTGTCATCTGCTGTTGAGAAGACTTGTGACTTCTTGGCTGGGATAGTTGTCCCCTTCTCGATCACTTTGGTTGTTACTCCACCAAGTGTTTCGATACCTAGACTCAATGGTGTCACATCAAGAAGCAATACATCTTTGACATCACCTGCAAGTACACCACCCTGGATCGCTGCACCCAATGCAACAACTTCATCAGGGTTCACAGACTTATTGATATCTTTTCCAAAGAACTTCTTGACCTCCTCTTGCACCAATGGAATTCTTGTCGATCCACCGACCATTACGATCTCTTTGATATCTGCTTTGCTTACACCTGAATCTTTAAGTACTGAAGAGATAGTCTTGATCGTCTCATCAATCAAGTCAGAGATCAGAGATTCAAATTTCGCTCTGGTTACCTTCATCACAAGGTGCTTTGGTCCACTGGCATCTGCAGTGATAAATGGCAAGTTGATCTCAGTCTCTGTCGCACTAGAGAGCTCTTTTTTCGCTGCTTCTGCTGCATCTCTAAGTCTCTGAAGTGCCATAACATCTGCTTTGATATCGACACCGGTATCACTCTTGAAGTCACTAGCTACATAATCGATAACTCTATTGTCAAAGTCATCACCACCAAGGAATGCATCTCCCCCTGTCGCCATGACCTCAACTACACCATCACCCGTCTCAAGAACAGTCACATCGAAAGTACCGCCACCAAGATCATATACTATGATCTGCTCAGCATCTTTCTTGTCCAGTCCATAAGAGAGTGCCGCTGCTGTAGGCTCATTGATGATCCTCAATACATTCAATCCTGCGATAGTTCCTGCCTCTTTAGTCGCTTTTCTCTGTGCATCATTGAAGTATGCCGGTACAGTAATAACTGCATCTGTAACTGTTTCACCCATGTATCCCTCTGCATCCTCTTTGAGTTTCATGAGGATCTTTGCAGAGATCTCTTGTGGAGTATAAGTTTTACCATCTACTTCGATCGCACAGGCACCATTTCTATCTATAACATGGTAGAGCAATCTATCTTTTGCCTCTTTTGCCATACTCTCATCACACATAAGACCCATGATTCTCTTGATAGAGTAGATCGTCTTTTCTGGGTTGGTTACCGCTTGTCTCTTCGCTGTATCACCGACAAGAATTTCACCTTTGTCTGCAAAGGCCACGATAGAAGGTGTCGTATTTTTACCTTCACTGTTGGCGATAATAGCCGCTTCTCCACGCTCAAAGATGCTCATCGCAGAGTTTGTTGTACCTAAATCAATTCCTAAAACTTTTCCCATATTTAAATTCCTTATATTTTTTATTTACTTGTGCTTACCATTGCCGGTCTGAGAACCCTATCTTTGATAGTATAGCCTTTCTGCATCACCTGTACCACTTGACCGCCATCATGCTCATCACTCTCAACCTGCATAATAGCCTGATGGAGGCTAGGATCATATTCGCCTTCACAGCTGATCTCTTTGATAGAGTTCTTCTCCAAAACCTTTTTGAGCTGATTATAAGTGAGTCCTACTCCCTCTTTCATCTTCTCAACTACATCAGTTGTGCATGATTGGTCTGCACTCTCTATAGAGGCTATACCTTGATCAAATGAGTCGAGTACTGCCAAAATATCTTTTGCGAAACTCTCATTTGCATAAGAGATTGCTGTAGTTTTATCTCTAGCAAAACGCTTTTTAGTGTTTTCAAAATCGGCATGAGCACGGAGATATTTATCTTTCCACTCTGCAGCCTCCTCCTGTGCCCGGATGAGAAGATCATCCTCTAACTCTTCTACTACCTCATCTTGACTGGCAGATTCAAGCTGCTCTTCCAACTCATCTTGCAAAAGCTCTTCTTGACTATTGCTCATCAAAACACCTCCTTTTTATCTATTTTATAGTATGCATTTTCATCAAAAATCTCTAAATGCTTGAAGTATTATACAACATTGAGTAACTCTTTGTCAAGTCTTTTTTAATATTTTCACAATAAAGTTTAGTCAAACAGACTAAAGTATTCTATTCCTTACATTATATTCTATATAATTGAGGTATATTTGATATTTAAAATTTTACAAATTAAGATAGTGACATATAGTAGATTTTTGATGATGGAGATAAGGGTAAGTAGTAATATTAGTAGTATATAGTCTATAGACTGCCCGAAGGCAATCTTGAGAGAGTTGTATTAGTTTCTGATAGCAAGAGCATCTTTGATGGTATTGTAGCGAGTCAAATCAACTTTTCTGAGATATCTCATCAATCTTCTTCTCTGTCCTACAAGCTTCAAAAGACCTAGTCTTGAAGAGTGATCTTTATTATTGATCTTCAGGTGCTCTGTCAAATAGATGATTCTCTCTGTCAATATTGCTACCTGAACTTCTGTAGAACCTGTATCGTTCTCGCCTCTTGAGTATTTTTCAATGATCTCTTGTTTTTTCGCCTTATCCAAAGCCATAGTGACCTCCTGATCGGTAATTGAATTTTCTATATCAATGTATAAAGGGTACCTCTAATACACTGATTGGAATTGGAACCGTAATTTTATCACGAAAATATAAAGATGGGCTAAATAGGGGCAAAAAAATATTATTGATCATGTATAGAGAGTATACCTCGTTATTTTAATTTAATAAGAGTAAAATTCTCTTAATTAGTAAAGAAGGATTTCAATGCTATTAACAAGAGCAAGTGAGTATGCCCTGCTCTCACTAGATCAGATACGCAAATCAGATAAACCAGTCGGGGCAGAGCAACTTGCAAACAATCTCAATATACCCAAGAGTTTTTTAGCAAAAATTATGCAAAGCTTGGCAAAACAAGGTATACTCGAATCCAAAAAAGGTGCACATGGGGGGTTTCTCCTCACAAAAGACTTGGGAGAGATAACCCTCTATAGTGTTATTACTGCTGCGGAGGGAAAACCTCCTGCTGTTTTGGACTGTACACAATATATAGGTTCATGTCCGAGTGGTGTTATCGGGACATGCTCTATATCCCCTTTTCTGCACAAATTTCAAGACAAAATAGACGATTTTCTATATAGTCTAACACTTAAGGATATTTTATAATGCAACATCTATATCACCTCTCCCATATCGATCTCGATGGATATGGCTGCCAATACCTAACGACACAATGCTTTGAGAAGATCGAATGCTACAATGCCAACTATGGACCAGAGGTCAAAGCCCGTCTCGAAGAGATGATCAAGAGGATAGAGCAGGAGAAATTTCTACACAAAGAGGAGCGAGAGTACTTGATCTTGATAACTGACCTCAACCTCACGACCAAAGAGGGGAACTGGATAGAGAAAGAGGCGATACGCATCGGTGCCAAACTTCAGCTTCTTGATCACCATGGCACAGGAGCACAAGCAGCCCAACGGTTCGCTTGGTACAAGCTCGATACCACTCGCTCTGCGACACTGATCACCTATGATTGGCTGCAAGAACATTATGATTTTGACAGTAACAACCATAATGCCCAAATTGTCAAAGCGATAAATGCGATCGATATCTGGGTGAGCGATGATGAGTATTTTGAGTTTGGAAAAGTATGTCTAGGCATGATCTCTGGTGCTAGAGAGGTAAATCGTATCCTATTTCCTGCGGAGGATAGAGCACTCAAACTCAGCCTCATAGAAAAAGCCCGCACGCTTGTCACTCAAAAGGAGGGAAATATCCAACTCGATGATGCAGTGCATCCTGCAAAAAAAGCCTTCTTCATAGCAGAGAAGAATGACACCAAAGACAATCTAGTAGCTGCCTATGTCACCAAACTCCTCTCCGCTGAAAAAGCACGACTCACCATAGAGTATCGTGGATACAAGGGGCTGCTAGGCTACAATGTCGGCAGCAGTTCACTCATCGGCAACGCTTTCCTCATCGCCAATAGTGACTATGACTTCTATATGGATATCAACTTTCGCGGTCACTTTTCACTAAGAAGCAATGACAAGATGGATGTCTCCAAGATGGCAGCCGAGATCGGCAACGGAGGAGGACACCCCAATGCCAGTGGTGGTAAAGTCGAAAACTACAAAGACTCATTTATCTACACTCAAGTCAAAAATTTTATCCAAAACTATATAGACCAGAAGATAGCAAGCTCTTAGCCATGAAACCTATATATATCACCGACCTTGACCATACATTTCTCAGAACAGACCAGAGTGTCAGCAGCTTTAGCAGACGAGTTTGGAATGACAAAACCAAGCACGCTACCCTCTCTGTCGCCACAGCACGAAGCTATACAAAAACTCACCAGTTTCTAGACAAACTACATCTCCATGCGCCGATGATACTACTCGATGGCAGCATGGTCGTCTCACCCCAGAAAGAGCTTATTGACCTCAAGCTAGTCAACAAAGCACTAGGAGATGCGATCATAGATGAGGGGGCGAAGTTTGGTATATACCCTTTCATCATTGCTCTGAGAGATATGGAGCTCAATGAGGCATTTCTATTTCCAACTACACTAAATTCACACCAAAACAGTGTACTGGATAATTACAAAAATGATCCGCGCATGCAGGAGTGCAGAGAGATCAGAGCCATGGAGATGAACCTCAAGCTAGTCTACTTCGGAGATCACGAAACACTACAACCGCTCACAGAACACTTCAGAGTAATTTTTGGTGATGAACTAGAGTACAAACTCTCCCCAGAAAAGTACTCAAATGGCTACTTCCTCACCATCCTGCACCCAGACGGAGACAAAGCCCATGCCCTGCAGACAGTAGCAGAGTATCTAGGTAGAGAGTTGAGGGACTTTACTGTATTTGGTGACAGTATCAATGATCTAGGGATGTTTGAAAAAGCAGGCACAGCTATAGCGGTACAAAATGCTCTAGATGAGGTCAAAGAGAGAGCAGACATCATACTGCCACACACCAACGACGAAGATGCAGTGGCAAACTACTTAGAGAGTTAGGCTGCTACTTAACAACTGACTTGATGGCTGTTTTTGCAACATCTTTGCTTGCACCTGTTTTGTCTGCCACTTGACCTGCTGCTGCATCTATAGCCTTATCTTTTAGAGATGCCGGCTCCTTGGCTTTCTCGCTGCTATTTGTATCTTTCTCCTCTGTTTTGGTCGCTTCAGCTTTCTCTTCTGTTTTTGTATCGGTTGCTTCAGCCTTCTCTTTAGTTGTTCCGGTCACTTTTGCTATTTGATCATTGACTATCTTGGTAGCCTCTTTTGTTGTATGGTCAACAGCTGCTTTTTGTGCGACATCAGCCAAACCTTCAGCAAAGAGTGTAGTTGCTGCGATAGCAGAGATGAGAATCAATTTTTTCATTGTTATATCCTAGTATAAAAGATGTATTTTCATAACTGACCTTACACGGTAGGTTTGGCACCACCAAGCAATAGATAAAGCACGCCAATGAAAACAAGATATGAATTATTCAAGTGTTTGACACTGCCAAACCTACAAAGTCCACAACATCAGTCTATAAGAAAACCGATAAAGTTTATACTATATTATCTCAAAAGCACCTTAAGGAGAGTCACCCTTCACCCGTTCGTTTTGAGGAAGTGTCAGATTTGGTGTAGCCTTATAATTCAATTAACTCACAACTATAGAGCTATCGAGACATATTATAGACATCTCTTTATCTTCTCCATAGGCTCTATCGTATTGTAGCGTATTTTGTTTGGAGTTGATATTTTGATTCCTATCTTACTTAACTTGTCATAGAGTATGATGAGAGTGTGTAGTCTCATACATGGAGTGAACAAGAGGGTGTTTCTCTAATGGCTTAATTTGATACTATTTATAGTAAATGGTTGGGTTCAGTCTCCTATTCAACTTGCACGCTTCAGTCCACTGGGGGTATTGTGTTGCTAACTCTCTGCTCATTGATGCATCTTTAGTGAGTCTAGCTATCTGAAATTTGGCAAAGAGGGCGACTCTTCTGTTGTGTTCTTCTAAATCATTATCTGTGGATGAACTACCCTCTTTGGAGTATTGGACAACTTTAAATAGTGTATCATGATAAAGTGTAACTCCATGCACAAACCTACCCTCCAGCTTTTCGATTGCATACCAAAAAAGCTTACTATTCCATACCTTGTCAGGCATATAAAACCAATCAGATGACTGATACTCTACTGTTCCACTCATTGTACTCATCAACTCCCACTCTCGTATCATCTCATCTTTTTTATCCAAACCTCCATAGGCTCTCGCTCTTCTCTGTCTATCTTTTATACTCTTTACTTTTTTGAGTCTATTGAGGACTTGTGTGAACTTACCAGTGGCAAGCAACTCATCTATCTCCCAGCCTTTATCACCTTTTTTGTAGAGAGGCTCTTCATTGTTTTGATTATCTGATAAAATCACAGTCAAATCTGATTGTGCACTTTCATCATTTGGACACAGTGAGAGTGCTTTTCTGAGATAGGACTCTGCTTCATCATATCGTCCCATCTCATCAAGCCTACAACCAGCCTCTCTATAGGCTGCATAAAATTTAGGGTCAGCTTCGATACTCAGTTCAAAATAGTTGAGTGATAACAAAGGGGCATCCATAAAGAAGAATATATCACCAAGTTTATAATAGACATCACTGATAAGACAGGAGTCCTTTTTTCCTTTGGCTACTAGTTTGAAACGCTCCAATGCAGGCAAAAACTTCGTAGTGAGCCACACCCAATCACCAAATATACTAGGACCCCTCTGAGCATACCATAGCAAGTATCTTCTATCTAGGTTTATATTTTTCATAAATCTTCAAACTTTCTAGAGGGTAGTATATCATTAGAGTAGATGTTTACCGTCTCTTTGCCAAAAGGATTGAATATTACTAAGGCCATCGTTGATTCTTCTTCCCACTCTCTACCATCAAAATATTCAACTACCCATTTTTATGGTGATTTACTTCTAATATACTGAGTCGCTTTTCAACATAATCTTTTATAGTAGACATAAAAAACCTCACTTTTTATTGATAACCTCATAACTCTCATCTAAAATCACCCAGCCTAATATATCATTTTTTGATTTTATTTGAATTGCCATAAAATCTTTTCCATATCTAATGCGTTCTACATTATAGCGTTCATCTTCAAAAACTTTAAATTTTGTTTGTGTACATCTATAGCCACATTCCCAATCATCAAAAGCATAGGAAGTTTTTTTCACAATTAAAATATTCTCTTTGTCATTCTGTATATCCAACCATACCAAACAAAATATTAAAATTGCAGTCAAACTAATAGCTATAATTACTTTTTTCATAATTAAACTATATCAAAACAGACTTAACTTGTCACTAGAAAGATGTACCAAACTCATTTGTTGTTGCTGATGATATAGAGATAGGAAGTGGCAACAAGATACCACTTTGGCTATTTGGGTTTTTATATTGAGATGCACTTGACATTCCCTTTATGATGTGTTATTATTGTTACATAATAGTATATACATAAAAAGGAGTAACACATGGTAGTGACGGTAAGAAAGAACTTTGTATTTGAAAAAGATGTGGCTCTACATCTCGAAGAGTTAGCCAAAGAGACCCAACAATCTATGACTTCACTCATGCAAGAGATGATAGAGGAGAGATACAAAGAGATCAAAATAAAAAAGCGTCTCAAAGCTTTTAATCGCTTAAAAGGTTCAGCAACAGGATTGTTTACAGATGAGTCTATCCAATCTATCAAGGCAAATCGTGAACTATAAAAGAGTTTTTTTAGATGCTAATATTATCCTTGATATGTACGATGGAAATCGACCTTTTCACGAAGAGAGTGCAGAAGCTATATCTAGGCTACTTATAGAAAAAGATATTAATATTTTTACCTCTTGTGATATCATAACTACCCTATATTATATACTCTCAAAAAAAGGAAAGATGGAAGCACTAGACTCCATACTCGATATCAATGAACTCTGTATAGTCATTGAATTTGGAAACAAAGAGATAGAAGAGAGTTGCAAATTTATGAAGAAAAATAGAAATTTCACAGACCTAGAAGATACCATTCAATACATCATGGCTAAAAAATCTTCTTGTGATTTAATTTTATCAAATGATAAAAGATTTGTTTCTGATGGGATAACTCTGATGAGTAGTGAGGAGTTTGTAGCTCAATAGTGACTGATATGTCAACCCTAATTCATACAACCTCTTAATAAGCTAAGGCTACCCACTATTGGTGACAACAAGTTGATTTCGCTCGTTCCCATCCGTCCTCGGCAATGCCAATAAAATAAGGATTTTAGGAAGTGGTGCTTTAGCTCCACCTGATGGCTGAGGCTAAAGTCACAGCTCCTATTGGACTCTATGTTTTGCTTAGGCTACCCCTCCGAAAAGAGATGGATATTGAGTGCTTCCAATCTCTCTGGTGTACCGATGTCTCTCCACTCCCCCTCAAAGAGTTCACCACTTACCCTCCCCTCTCTCATAGCCTCTCTCAGCAGAGGGGCTAAGGCTCTCTTGCCATAAGCCAACCCCTCGAATAGCTTGGGTGAGTAGTATCCTATACCGGAAAATGTATATCTATCTCCTCCGCCATCACCTACTACAGTACCCCGTAGTGAAAAATCACCCTCTATGTTGTGATCAGGATTTGGCACGAGGATCAAGTGTGCCAGAGTACCTTGGGGTAGTATTTTATCTCTATCAAAATCATATTCACACCATATATCACCATTGACCACCAAGAATGTATCATCACTCAGAAGAGGCAGTGCCTTGATGATTCCACCGGCACTCTCCAAAGCCCCCTCCTCCTGCTCATCCGAATATGAGAGCCTTGCCCCCCACTCAGAGCCATCTCCAAGTGCTTTGGGTATCTGATATCCCAGATGTGCGATATTGATGACAATATCGTGAAATCCATCATGTACCAATCGCTCTATATGCCATACGATCAGGGGAATCCCACCTATCTCAAGGAGCGGTTTTGGGGTATGATCCGTCAAAGGACGCATCCGTGTTCCCAAACCTGCTGCTAGTATCATCGCTCTCATTTTACACTCCTAACTTTTCAAATAATTTCATCAATGGTTTCATCTCTTCGTGTTTTGCACTCACATCCTTCACATATTTCAGTGTCTGGGGGATATCATCCAAGTAGCCATCTTTGCCATCTCGCAGATACAATCTTGCAAAAATTCCCAAAACCTTGATATGCCGTTGCAATCCCATAAAATCAAACCATCTCATAAAAGTTTCATCATCTGTATCCAAGCCTTGCTTGTCTCTAAAGAGCAGTGCCAGTTTCTCAATTTTCACAGGGTCAAAGGAGATATAGCAGTCACGAAGCAGTGACACCAGATCATAAGTGACCGCACCTACTCTGGCATCCTGATAATCAATCACCACGATCTCATCCTGGGGTGTTAGCATCAGGTTGCGTGAATGAAAATCGCGATGCACAAAAAAGCCCTGAGGTTGAGACAATACCACTTCGATCACCTTCTCTATAGTATCGGATATCACCTTTTTCTCTCCATCATCAAATGCTCTATTGAGGTACTTTTCGAGATACCACTCCTGCATCAACTCCATTTCACTGCGTAAAAATTCGGTATTATAAGGTGGCAGTTCCTCTATGTCAGCTTGTTGGATTTTGATGATACTATCCATCGCCTTCTCATAGAAACCCTCAAAAGTATTATCCTCTAGCTTTTGCAACAGATGAGTATCACCTATATCTTCAAGCAGTAAAAATCCCTCCTGAGGATTGACAACAAAAATCTTTGGTACCCTCACACCAGCCTCCCTAAGTCGGTGTGTCATCTCGATAAATGGCTTGATACTCTCTTTCTGCTTCGATGCATCCATCACGATGCTACTATGGATGCTCTCTCTCAGCCGATAATAGGCACGGGCACTCGCATCAACCGATGCAATTTCCAGTTCTCCCTCCACCCCGACACTCTCCAACCATGATTTGACCTTATTCATAAATCCCCCCCAATATACTATTCTCTTTTGCCCCTGTCACATCTTTGAGATTGACAGGTTCTTTATGGATTCGCTTATATGCCAGCCAAGCAAATGCCATCGCTTCCAAACTATCTGCATTGGCAGCGATCACTACTTGGATGTTTGGTATCATAGCTTTGATACGCTCTACCAAAAAACTGTTTTTCGCTCCGCCTCCGCAAAGAAGCAAAATATCTCTCTGGAACTTCAGCACTTCATTGGAGATAGTGATAGCAGTTAGCTCAAGGAGTGTTCTTTGGATATCAGCTTGCCACTCTCCACCGCTCTGGACTTGACTGATGATACTCTCTAGCCACTCTGCGTTGAATTTTTCTCTACCTGTGCTTTTCGGATACTCTTGTCGGAAGTAATCATCATCAAGCATCCTCTCTAGCAGAGGATAGTCAACCCTGCCACTTTTCGCCCATAGACCATCCCTATCATACTCCAAACCATTGCATTTAGCTATCCACATATCCATCAGCACATTGCCACAACCCGTATCATACCCTATCAGCTTCTCACCGAGGAGAGTGATATTTGCCATACCTCCAATATTGACAATAGCTATATCGTCTCCCATGTCACCAAACAAAAACTTATGAAAAGCAGGAGCAAAAGGTGCACCCTGCCCTCCCAAAGCCACATCTTTACGCCGAAAATCCGCCACAACAGATATACCTGTTCTAACTGCAATGATATTTGGATCTCCCAACTGCATAGTGAACGGATAACTCCCCGCAGGCTCATGCCACACTGTCTGCCCATGAGAGCCAATAGCTTTGATGTCAGCAGGCTTCAAATGCTCTTGCTCCAGCAGTGCATTGACCGCCTTAGCAAACAGAAGACCCAAACGGTGATCCAACTCCCCCACTTTAGCCAATCGGACTTGACCCTCGATGGCTGCAAGTATCTCTATCTTTAGTTCATCAGGAATAGGATACTCCAAAGAGGCAACCAACTCACAACTCACCTCATCTATCATACACAGTGCCGCATCCACACCATCCAGACTAGTACCGGACATGAGACCTATGTAGAGCTCTTTGGTTTTCATACTATCTGCTCATTGACAATATTTTTACATTTCATCTTTTTTCCATTATCAAGTAAAATAGGATTTTCTACTATTTGATTTTTCGTCAAATTTCTATTTTTTAGCTCTTGTGCAAATCTATCTTTCGGCATCACTCCCCAACATCATAACCCCAAACGATACAGCAGTACCCAAAACCAACTGCCATGAAAAACCTATCTTCCACTCTATGCCAAAAAATGCCAAAACATAGGACTGCAGAAAGAGTACTGTCATAAATCCACCGATCAGTGCCCAGAGTACAGTTCTCTTGCTTCCTCTGCCTGTAAAGATCGCTGCTCCGTAGACTCCTAGCAGTCCTGCATAGGCAAACGCCATTACGCCTAGTGCAAAAGTCAACAGGTGTGACTGGGTTGCGTGCTGCCAGTAGTAGCTCAGCATCGCCATCATGCTTAGCAGTAGAGCAAAAAGCAGTACACCCATCTTTCCTGCTTTGAGGAAGTGCTTCTCTGAGGCTTCTCCTCTGGATAGTCTCCAGGGACGATAGAGATCTTCGATCGCTACAGAACTCATCGCACCTAGTACTGAGTTGGTGCTGGAGAGTGCGGCGGCGATGGCTCCTACTGTCACCAGCCCACGCAGTCCCTCTGGCATCTCATTGAGGATATAGTACATCATGATAGTGACTTTGTCACCCTGAAAGCTCTTGTCTACTGCTCCCTCAAAACCTGAGAGTTCAGGGTGTTGATAGTAGAGATATAGCAGTAGACCTATCACCAAAAACAGCAGTGCTACAGGGATGGTAAAGATGATAGAGTATATCAGCGACTTTGCTCCCTCCGACTTGTCTCTACAGCTAAGTACACGCTGAGTCATATCTTGGTCGAGTCCATAAGCAGCGATATTTAGCAGGAGCCAACCAACAAGAATGGTATAGAAGTTAAACCCACCCTCAAAATGGTCAAATGAGAAGTTAACAACTTGGAGTTTGTTCTCTCTGCTGAGGATATCGATCATCGTAGAGAGGTCTGCATCGAGCGAATAGAAGAGAAAGATCAATACAGCTATAGCCGCTCCTATATAGGTCATCGCCTGAATGACATCACTCAAAATCACCGACTTGATACCACCAAAATAGGCATAAGCCAATGCACCCAACATCAAAATCATAATAGAGAGTGCGATATGGGTCGGGGCGATATCCATAAAGAGTATCATCGAGATAGCCAATGCACCGATATAGAGTCTAGCCCCTGAGGCAAATAACCGTCCTATCAAGAACATCACCCCTGCCTGCTTCTTGGCACTTGCACCATAACGCTTCTCAAGCAGTTCATAGACTGTGACTGCCTTGATAGCATAAAATCGCGGTATCAGCAGATAAGCGACAAAAATCACAGCAATAAAAGCAGAAAAATAGAAACCCAAAAAGGTCAAATCTTTGCCATAAGAGTACTCTGGTCCACCCAAAAATGTAGCCGCAGACTGAGAAGTGGCCAATACTGAGATAGCTACTGCTAGCATCGGCATCGAGTTAGACCCTACGAAATAGTCACGAGTCGTCTCCAGTTTCACGCGACTTAGTACCACAGAGGTGAGAATAAGTATCAGAAAATAGGAGCCAAATATCATCCAGTCTACAGGGGTAAATGTACTATTCATCTCTTCTCTATTTTGGTGGCTCTTTCAGATGCAGAGGCTTCACTGCCCTGCGGACATCACTCATAAACCGTCTCCCTGGATCGCTCTTGACTGTTCTGTATCCCTTGTCCCTCTCTAGCCAAAGAGAACTCTTCTCCATCTGCCGATACTCATGGTGTCCTATGAGATACTCTATAGTAGGGTACTTCTGTTTTAGATACTTGACAAGTGCGATATTGGATTTGAGCTGTGCAGAGGTGAGATCATCTTGCTTGTTGTCTCTGCCTCCTATATTCTCTATACCTATAGTAGAGTAGTTGAGCCCTATAACATGTCGTGCCATATGGTTATCAGGCATCAGGCGATAGATAGTCCCATCACGATCTACCATATAGTGTGCTGAGACATTGAGGAGACTCGCTTTTGCTATATCTTTGCGGTCACTCAGGAGCTTTTCGGGTTTGAGTCTGTTAAATGATTTCTCAAAGCTCATCTCTGCTGTCCAATGCAGCACGATGATCTTTGGTACGATCGTGATATCTTTCACTCTCTTGCCATAGTGCTGTGCGATATATGTTTTGGTCATCTCTACTCGTTTTGAACCAAAATCTATCGGCTTATTGATGATCTTCACTGTCTCTGCACTCAAGCTTGCACTCAATAGCAAACTGCAAATAAACATAATTTTTGTCATAAAATTCCTTTTTTTCTGGGTTAAGGATAGAGCAAATATTTTTTTCGTATCCTCTTAAATCTATTTAAATCTTTCTGCCAACTTTTACGGATAGCAGACTCCGAAGTACCTGCCAAGATCTGCTTTCGCAGCTGATCGCTGCCTGCAAGCCTATCTATAAATCTGTTTTTTAGAAAAAAACTCTTTTTATCGGGATATTTGGCATAAGCATCCCGGAGATATGAAAGATTTAGCTCTCTTTTTGCACGCTTTTTTTTGAAGCTATCCCTGCTCAAATCAACCCCATAACATCGCTCTCCTTTAAACTTGGGATATTTGGCTCCTGCTCTTGACTGTGGGACAAAAGAGAACTTTTTTACTCTATATTTTGGTGCGCCATAGAGTTGAAAAGGTTTTTCTGTACCTCTCCCTGCTGACATAACTGTTCCCTCGAAAAATGCTAGAGAGGGGTAGAGTGTGATAGCTCTATCATTGGGCAGATTGGGTGATGGCTTGATTGGCAGGGAGTAAAAACTATCGTGTGTATAGTTGGCTAGGGGTATAACAGTAAGTTTGACTTTTACTCCTCTCTTGAGCCAACCCTCTCCATTGAGCATACGGGCATACTCTCCGATCGTCATACCATAGACGACAGGTACAGGATCGAGACCGACAAATGAGCGGTATTTTTTCTCAAGGAGAGGACCATCGATATAGTGCCCATTGGGATTGGGACGATCGAGTACGATCAGAGGGGTATTCTGCTGGGCACCTGCCTCCATGACATAGTGAAGCGTAGAGAGGTAAGTGTAGAACCGTACTCCCACATCCTGGATATCGAAGAGGATCAGATCGATCCCTGCCAAATCCTGCTTGGTTGGTTTCTTATGTTTTCCATAGAGTGAGACGATGGGCAGATTCGTTTTGGTGTCTCGGCTATTTTTGACATATGCACCTGCATCTGCTCTGCCGCGAAACCCATGTTCGGGAGCAAATATCTTACGAACATCTACACCATTTTTTAGTAAAAAATCAACTAAATGTTCTCTACCCACCAAGGAGGAGTGGTTGACCACCAAGGCGACACTCTTTCCTTTTAGAAGTGGCAGATAGAGATCTGGGCGTTTGGCAGCAGGGGTGATATCTACACCCCATAGCATAGCAGAGAAGAGTATGATCAAAAGAATACTCTTGATCGGTTTGATGATAGACAGATTCATACTTTTACTCTAGCCTCCATAGCACGCGTGAGTGATACTACATCTATATTTTCCAGATCGACTCCTGTCGGAACCCCTTGTGCTATCTTGGTAAAATGAAGACCCAACCCCTCTAACTTATCTTCGATATATAAGATCATAGTATCTGTAGCTATACTAGGAGGAAAAGCAAAGATCACCTCATCTGCATCTCTAGCTACGCTCTTGAGATGAGACTCATCCAGATCTTCGACACGAGAGAGTACATAATAGACCCCTCTAAACTCCCCACTCTCCTCTATCGTCAAAACATCCCTGGCACTCTGTACGATACAGAGCGTACTGATGTCGCGTTGATCATCTGTGCAGATCGCACATAGCTCATCTTCGCTCATGTTGTGACACTGACTGCAACGCTGCACCTCATTGACACCTGTTTCGATGGCATGTGCTAACTTCATCGCCCCAAAGCCATCTTCCATCACTAGATGATATGCCAGTCGGATTGCCGACTTTTTTCCTATACTAGGGAGAGACTGAAATGCCTCTACTAGATTTTCAAATGGTTCGATCTTGTACCGCTTCAATAGACCATGCTCCTAACTTATATAGTCTACTACTTTAGACTCCTCAACTACACTCTTGATAAACTCTACAACTTTCATATGTTCAGTGTGCATGACATACTGCTCTAGTCCATCTCTATCATCAAAGGTTGTGATAATGCTCAGATCCATAGCACGCTCCTCATTTGAAAAGTTTGTACCAACCTCTATACTTTTGAGTTCAGGCACACTCTCTAGCAGAGCACTTAGCATTTGACCAGCCTTTTGGACATTAGCCTCTCTATCTTTCTCTTTAAATTTGAACAATACTATATGAGTAACCACTCCATCTCCTTCAATTTGATATAGTATTATATCTTATCAAACTCTATGCAAAACAAAAATGAACAAAATTATGGTAAAATTCGCGAAAATTATTTATTAATGAGAGTAGAGCAATGACAGAAATTGATTATTATGAGATTTTAGAGGTCAGTAGAGACTGTAATGGTACAGAACTGAAAAAATCCTATCGTAAACTAGCGATGAAGTACCATCCTGACCGCAATCCAGATGACAAAGAGGCTGAAGATAAATTTAAGCAGATCAATGAAGCTTATCAAGCACTCAGCGATGAAGATAAGAGAGCTATCTATGACCGTTACGGCAAAGAGGGACTCGATCGCCAAGGTGGCGGTGGCTTTGGCGGCGGGATGGATGATATGAGAGATATCTTCAACTCTATGTTTGGCGGTGGAGGTGGCTTTGGCGGCGGTTTTGGGCAGACTAGAAGAGACCCAAGCCAAAAATATGCTCTTGACTTTGAGATCGAACAGCCATTGGAATTTCATGAAGCTATATTTGGCTGTGAGAAGAAGATAGAGATCACTTACAAAACACCTTGTAGTGGATGTAAAGGTACCGGTGCCAAAGATGGTAAGCTTACAACCTGTGACTACTGTAAAGGTCAAGGACAGGTAGTTATGCGACAGGGACCTATGACTTTCGCCCAAACTTGCCCCAAGTGTAAAGGTGAAGGCAAGAAGATCGTTGAAAAGTGTGAAAGCTGCCACGGTAAAGGGTACAACAGCGTAGATGAGACCATCACTATCAATATCCCTGCGGGAGTAGATAGTGGAAATAGGCTCAGAGTTCAAGGGTATGGCAATGAAGATCGTCATGGTCGCAGAGGTGATCTATACCTCACTTTTTATGTCGAAGAGGATGAGAACTTTGTACGAAACGGCAGCGATATATATATCGAAGTGCCTGTATTTTTCACGCAGGCTATTTTGGGGGAGAGTATCACTATACCATCACTAGATGGTGAACTTCAGCTCGATCTAAAACCAGGAACTAAAGATAAAGAGCATTTTGTCTTTGAGGGTGAAGGTGTAGCAGATGTCCATGGTGGCAGAAAAGGTCGCCTGATCGCTCAAGTACAGCTCGTTCTGCCCAAAAAACTCAACGATGAGCAGGAGGATCTACTCAACAGACTCCAAGAGAGCTTTGGGGTAGAGAGTACTCCTCACAAAAGTTCATTGGAAAACGCCTTTGATCGTGTCAAAGGGTGGTTCACAGGAGAGTAGGAAGTCGTAAAACTAGAGGGGGTTTTTAACCTCTTTCTCTTGAGACTCCTCCTCTTTTTGAACCTCATCCTCTGTGGGGGAATACTCTATGAGTACCTGCTCATCTTGTGGCTCCTTCAAGATACCCAATAGCTCATTTTTAACATAACTATCTGTATCTTTATCGGCGATGATCTCCAAGACTCTAGATATCTTTTCATGATGCTGTGTAGTCGCTTGCATATGTGCTTCATGTTTGAGTTTCTCCTCTTGAATCTTCATCTCAAACACTCTTTTTTTATGCTGCATCAGATAGTATACCAATAGAGTGATGAGTAGTATACCAGCGACAACAGCGATGATGATCTGATCAATAAGCAGATCTCTCTCTTTTGTCTGGATCAAAGTAGTCTCTCTTGAGGCGGCGATCTCTTTTTCTATCTTTTGTGCCTCCAAACTCACCTCTTTGTCTACCAATATTTTATGCTTCATAGCCTCTACTTCGATACGCTTCACATGCTCTTGGGTATCTGCTTCTATCTTGGCTAGCTGCAGATTCTCTTCTCGTTTCAGTTTTGCTATTTCGATCTCTTTTCTGTGGATATCCTCTCTCTCTTCTCGTGTCTTTTTAGGCTCGGCAGTTGGAGTAGCAGTGTATCCGGTAGGTACCTTGTGATAAGTATCTGACACCATTTTAACTGATTGTGATTCCCCTTGATTGCATCCTGTAAAGAGTAGAGTAGCCCATAGTAAAAGGATAGAGCTTCTCATATCTACACTACCTTTTGATGCAGTATGACTTTATCTTTTGAAGCTTCAAGATCTCCAAGACTCTCTCGGGCATCATATGTGACCACAAAGATCTCATCTCCACTCTGAAGATAGTGGTTCTCACCAAAATCAGCATAAGCCGTAGCACCGATCGTAATAAGTGCTTCAGTCGGATAGCCACAATCCTTCAGGTGCATACTGATATCTTCGAGCGGACCAAAATCCTCCTGTTCATTCATCTTTTCGATGAGCCAATCTGCAAGTTTTTCATAAAAATAGGAGTATCCTACTAGAGGAGCATCCACGCCATACGGATGCAGCAGGCCATCCCTCTCCACAAAAGAGCATAGACGATAGTGATCCATGATACCACCTGCTGAAAATTGGTCTATCTCTATCCATTTATGCCCTATCCCCTTGGAGTCACTAGACCATGACTTCTTTTCCGATATCTTTTTGGCACCCTCTTTTCGTATGGTACAGTCGTTGAAGGAGGTAAATGCCTTTGCATCAAGCCCTACTACTTTGTGGTTCTCATCATACTGGATATCAAAGTGTATAGCTACCTCAGGCTCTACCTGTGCATTTGCTTCATAGTCAGGGAGAGTCAAAGTCTCTCTCTCAACAGGATATAGACCTAGAAAGCTCTCATGCCCAGGGAGATAAAAAGGAAATATTCCCTTAGGTGCATCAGGCTCTTTCGTCACAACATTTTCAAAATCTTTTAACTCTCCAGCCTGTTCCAAATGGTGTGCAAAATTTCCTGCAACACCCAAACCGATAACATTACGAAGCTCCATGGCGACTCCTTGTTTTTAGCGATATAAAGATAGTATAACTTAGTGAAGTTTACAACGAGGTGTTAGAGATAAATATATCTACACTCTGCATGATTTTTGTTTCTGATTGGGGTTGAGAGTTTTGCAAAAAGAGATTTCATAAAAACTACAATGAGCTCAAAAGCTCATCGATAGTTCAAGATCAACCTGCCACTGCATCTTTGAGTGTTTTACCTATCTTAAACTTAGGTGCAGTATGTGCTGCTTTTGTGTAAGTCTTGTCAGTACCTGGCACTTTACCACTCTTCTCTGCTACTTCAACTGTAGAGAATGTACCAAAACCCACAAGAGATACACTATCCTTTTTCACAAGAGCCGCTGTGACCGAATCAGTGAATGCTTTGACCGCTTTTTCAGCAGCTGCTTTTGTCTCAAATCCACCTGTCTCCTGTACCAACTCAACAAATTCTGATTTTGTCATACCTATTCCTTAAATAATAATTTTACAGAAATAGTATATCACAAATTTATTTCATCATACAAGGAGAAGCCCTTGTAGTAGGGCTTTTACACTCTTATGACTCTTTATTGCCCTTATATATCAGTATAAATTATGGATTTTATTATTATATTAAATATTTTATATATAATACCTGCACAGCGTCTCTGACACCCTCAGTAAGATATCAGGTAAAGGCAGGTAAAGGGGTAGCTTAGCTAATTGTGTGTTTATCTCCTTGGGGTAGCCTTATTCTATGGGTCATATTCTATGGGTCAGGCGTTGAATATACACCACTTCCTTTCAAAATCTTAAAAACCAAAAATCGAGAAACCCCAATAAACTTAGCAATTTTCGCTTGGGTATTCCTTCTGAATTGCTGACTAACATCAATGATTTAACATATTTTGCTATAATGAGCAATAAGGCTACCCCAAGCGTCTATTTGAGAGGAGGGAGAGTTGATGTCTATAGCAAAACTTTTACACTATACATATGACGACTATAAGAGTTGGGAAGGTGCTTGGGAGTTGATAGATGGCATTCCTGTATCGATGGCTCCTGCCCCTATGAAGATACATCAGATGATTGCCAGTGAACTATTTTTTTGTCTCAAACAGGAGGTAGATGATGGTTGCCTAGATTGTGAAGTTCTTTATGAAATGGATTGGAAGATTTCAAACTCTACAACAGTCAGACCAGATATTGTCTTGACTTGTAATGATAATGGAGACCGCTACCTTATCAGGGCACCTAAGATTATCATCGAAATCCTGAGTCCATCAACAGCTCAAAAAGATGAAACAGTAAAATTTGATATTTACGAAGAGGAGAGTGTCCAATACTACATTTTAGTATATCCTGATGATCTCAAAGCAAAAGTATACTCACTCAAAAATGACAACTATTCAAAGCGTGGTGATTTTACAAATGAAAAACTTACATTTGATGATATCGATTGCGATATAGAGCTTGACTTTAAAAAAGTTTTTGAAAAATTCGAGCTACCTGGTTCCACCTCTCCCGAGGTGGAACCAGAAAGTAAATAGTAATGACTTGACCCCATAGACTTTATGCGTTTGCTACATAATATCGCAAATTTTATAGATTTTCAGATTTATCAGATTGTGCCGGCACAGTATCAAGGAGAACAAAGATATACTTGCATAGTCTACCTAGGGGTAATCTCTAATATATAGATGTCCCTAAGCTTAAGTACCTGTATGGAAGGTGGGGTGTAATGTTAAAATACTTTATCTCTCTAATCCTGCTATTTGGCTATCTTGGTGCTACTCCTGCTGTGAACA
>JAYEOM010000092.1:0-11496 GCA_034722955.1 Campylobacterota bacterium | reverse complement strand
CATTTTAAGCAACTACTATATATAATGCCGTCCACAAGTTGTAAATGGCCCCATCGTCTAGCGGTTAGGATCCATGGTTTTCATCCATGTTACCGGAGTTCGAGTCTCCGTGGGGTCACCACTTCAACTTGACACAGTTTTATCCATTGTTGGCCCCATCGTCTAGCGGTTAGGATCCATGGTTTTCATCCATGTTACCGGAGTTCGAGTCTCCGTGGGGTCACCACTTCAAGCCGCATTATTTCTAGCATTTGCAACCTCTATCAGCAGGAGTAGACTCAGTATAGCACCAACCAATTTTTTAGCAATCACTCTCCCTCCTTAAATAAATTTTCTTATTTATATTCTAACATATTTTTTATCATTAGGAACACAACAGTATCAAACCGATAGATTGTGACTATGATAAAGGCTAATTTGGAACAGATATAGTATAATAGACCATTAAACCCGAAATAGCTATCCCAAGGAGAATAGAAAATGAGTAAACCCTTTATAACTCTGCCAACACTTACACTAAAAGCACTACTTGACTATAGTATAGAGACTTATGCAGATCGTCCTGTTGTACAGTTTGTAGATGGTGATGAGATAACTTATGAAGAGTTTGCTGTAAAAGTTGGAATGATCCAAGAGATACTCTACCAATATGGTATCAGAAAAGGTGATAAAGTTGCACTCTATAGTGAAAATATGCCCAACTGGGCTGCTATATATTTCGCAGTGACTACTATGGGCGCAGTAATAGTGCCTATCTTGCCTGACTTTCACACCTCAGAAGCACTCCATATCGCTAACCACGCAGAGTGTAAAGCAGCTTTTGTCTCCCAGAAGCTTTTTGAGACTATGCTAGATGAGATACAGCCCCCTACACTCAATCTACTAGTGATAGCAGACAGACTCCAAGTACTCAAGAAACTCTCTGTGCCATCAACTATAGATAAGGTATTACAAAAAGGAGGTGAACAGCTCTCGAAAGCTATGGAGAGGTTAGGCAGAGAATCCCCTGAGAAGTATGAAGTTGTGATAGATGAGGATGACTTAGCTGCTATCATCTATACCTCAGGGACAACAGGAGGTTCCAAAGGCGTGATGCTCAGTCACATAAATCTAACATTTGATGCTACAGCAGCACAAAAGTTAGTTGATATATTTCCCAAAGATCGATTTCTGTCCATCCTGCCGCTAGCCCATACTTATGAGTGTACAGTTGGTATGATCATCCCTATTCTCAATGGTGCCTCCATCCACTATATACAAAAACCACCTACACCAACTGTGCTGATAAGAGCTATGGCGACAGTAAAACCTGACTTTATACTCAGTGTACCTCTGGTCATTGAGAAGATTTACAAAAACAGAGTAATGCCAAATTTTCAAAAAAACTTTTTGATTAGAACTCTCTACAAGATCCCATTTGTTCGTAAAAAACTTCATGAAATTGCCGGCAAAAAACTCATAGAGACTTTCGGAGGCAAAATCCGTTTCTTTGGTGTAGGCGGTGCAGGTATCTCTCCTATCGTTGAGAAGTTTTTGCGTGAAGCCAAATTTCCATACTGTATCGGTTATGGCCTGACAGAGACAGCACCTATCTTAGCGGGAACCAATCCTACTATCACCAAATATAGAGCTATCGGGCCAGCTCTTCCCGGTGTGAAGCTTCAACTTCGTGATCAAGACGATAAGGGTGTCGGTACACTATGGGCACAAGGCCCCAATGTTATGATGGGATACTATAAGGATCCTGAAAAGACATCAGAGGTGATAGATGAGGATGGCTGGTTCAATACAGAAGATATCGGATATTTTGATGAGGACGACTACTTCTTTATGAGTGGTCGTGCCAAAAATATCATCATCGGTTCAAGTGGAGAAAATATCTATCCGGAGCAGATCGAAGCACTCATCAATGTCCATACAATAGTAGCAGACTCTCTCGTCTATGATGACAAAGGTACACTCACTGCTCGTATCAATCTTGATTATGATAAATTAGATGAGATTCTGGGTATCAAAGAGCAGTCAGAGACCAAAATGCATCATAAGATAGAGAGTCTCCTAGAAGAGATTCGCATAGAGGTTAACAGTAGAGTCTCCTCCTTCTCTCGTATCCGCAAAGTGATAGAGCAGAGGGAAGCATTTGTCAAAACACCAACAAAAAAGATCAAACGATATCTATATATAGAGTAGCTGCCTAAACTGTTTACGGTATATGATTTTACTTGTATTTGGTATTATCTCTCCTCTTCTCCTAACTGCATAAACTCTAAAACTCTCCTCTTTGTATAGTGATGAAATGGGTTCCATCGCTGTCGCTGTAGGGTGGAGGCGGAGATATCCAGTGTGTGGTTTTCTCCATGCAGTGTGACATCTCCTAACTTGATACCGGGGCTAGGCGGGGCTCCTGTGCGACCATAGAGTGGATCATCTGCATTGATGGGAAGAGCTAGATGAGAGAGCGAGTAGATACCTTTTGGCCAGGAGAGGTCGAGATCTTTCTGCTCTACATTTCCATCTTTTTTTACTGTGATCTGTCGCAAACTATCCTCCATGTTCTCTATACGATTGGTGACCATCTCTAGTCGATAGTGGTTGCCTCTCTTTGCTGAGATAAGATTTTTGATAGAGGCACTTACCTCTGGAGATATGAGATATGAGTTTTCATATTTATGATTGACATCGAAAAGTACCAAGGTGTTTTGTCTGTTTGGCAGGAGATTGTAAAGATTTTGAACCGTATCTGCAACAACTACGGTACTATCTACACAGGAGGCAAAGCTGATGATAGGAGGTAGTCGATTGTATCTCTCTTTATCTCTCCTGAGCTGGTGCATCTGCTCTCTCACCTCTTTGGCGATACGATAGACTTGATCACCTGCATTGACAGCAAAAGAGCCATATTTGAAGGGGTCGTATTCGGGTGTGATGCTATTCCATGCTAGTTTGTCAATACCCAGAAGATGCCCTATTCGTCCTTGCCATACTGCTAGGGATGCTGCTGGAGTCACACCGATAGCCGGCGAATAGAAGAGCAGTCCAGATGGCAGAGCAAGTTTCTCATCATATAGGGCTTTCATCGTGTAGTTGAGTGCTAGAGGTGCTCCAGTAGAGTAGCCCATGATATAGAGTGGTCTATCCCCAAGTTTTTTCTTGAGGTGATGCATCCCAATCTCAATGGCTCTTGCCATATCTTCCCATCGAAGCTCTATCAATCCAGAAGGGATGATACCATGTCCGGGCATACGCATATTGACTACCCAGGCTCCCTGTTTTTGCAGATAAGTTGCCTGTGCATGGAGGCTATAGGGAGAATCGGACATACCATGCAGGAGCAATACGCCCATTTTAGCATCTTTTGCGGGAAGTTCAGTAGTTCGATTTCCCTGAATAGACCATCGGCTTGGATCGGAATAACTGTTTTTTGTATAGCGATTAATATCACTCTTTTCATCTGGTTTGAGCTTGGCATAGATCTCTCTATTGAGTTCATCAAAAAGTCGATCCTCTAGTGCCATATACTCCTCTAGGGTGTGTATATCCAGATCAGCCTTAAATCTATGATCAAGTTGCGTTGTATGCCAAATGGAAAGCTCAGGAAGAGAGTAGAGATAGAGAACAAAACCTATCATCACAGCAACTATTACACCTTGAAAGAAGAAAAACAGTATCTTGCCCAGATTTTTAGCGAGCCACCAAGGACCGCGAATCCAAGGACTCCAATCACTATACATATATTATCTCCATATATTATGGTGGTAAATCTATTTTGATTTTGATCGCTTGAACAAGCCAGAGATAACTCTAAAGATCAATACGATGATATAGACTACAAATGTAAATACCAATGGGTGAACGGCACCGATGCCATATGCCCCTGCAGAAGGCAGTGCAACTACATGGTCAATAGGGTGACTCATCCACTCTTTAAAGTGCATTCCTATCGCTAAAAATAGAAAAATACCAATAAAAATAAAAAACTCTTTTTTCATACAAAGATCCTTGCTAAAGTATGGCATAATCATATCAAAATATAGCCCAAAGATTAAGAGGTTCAGCCAATATGATACAACAAGCACCCATTCAAGAGAAACTTACACAAGTTATATACCCAGGATTCACTAAAGATATAGTCACATTTGATTTTGTCAAAGAGGTCAATATCGATGGAGATAGAGTCTCCATACACTTAGATATCCCCTCTATAGCACCTGAGATAGAGATGCAGCTTCGAGAAGAGATCACTCAACGACTCTCTCCTCTAGGTCCAATTCACATAAATATCACGATCTCCAAGCCCCCTATACCTAAAGAGACAAGCTCGCAAGGTAAAAATGTACTCCCCAATATCCAAAACTTTGTCATGGTTAGTAGTGGCAAAGGTGGTGTCGGTAAGTCAACAACAACAGTAAATATAGCTATAGCATTGGCACAACAAGGCAAAAGAGTAGGTCTGCTTGATGCAGATATCTATGGACCAAATATCCCTAGGATGACGGGGATAGAGGATCAGGAGCCTGTTTTTTTGGGTCAGACAATCAAACCGATCATCGCACACAACATCAAAGTGATGTCTATCGGTTCACTCATAGCTAGAGGATCCTCCCTCATATGGAAAGGGGCGATGGTCACCCAAGCTATAGAGCAGATGTTAGAAGATATTGATTGGGGCTCTCTGGATGTGTTACTCTTTGATATGCCTCCGGGTACAGGAGATGCCCAGCTGGCACTAGCTCAAAGTCTGCCTGTCACAGCAGGTGTCTGTGTCACTACGCCACAAAAGGTAGCCCTGGATGATACGATACGAAGTATGGATATGTTCACCCAGCTTCATATCCCTATAGCAGGAATAGTAGAGAATATGAGTGGTTTTATCTGTCCCGACAGTGGCAAAGAGTATGATATATTTGGCAAAGGAACCACCGGACCGTTAGCCGATGCATATAGCACAGAAGTATTAGGAGAGATACCTATAGAGCCTGCCATTAGAGAGGGTGGAGATAGTGGTTTGCCGATCACTGTGCTAGCACCAAATTGTGAAACATCCAGACGCTACGGGAAGATCGCTACGACACTATGGGATATGATGATGAGAGTCAACAGATCAGGCGGTGTAGAGAATGAACATATACAACCTACGGTTTTTTAGGTCAACCAAAGGGTTTATTTCATTGGGGGAGCCTTAAGACTGTATGTTCCACAACTCTTACACAAATCTATGTATAATTGCTCTATTATATGAGGAGTACCGATGAAAAGAGTAATATTGGCATGTATAGTTATAGGTTTGATCTCTGGCTGCGAGAGCAGAGAGGAGATAGAGAGAGCCAAGCAGGCTGAACTGTTCAAAGAGGAGCAGATGGAGAAGGTACGCTTAGAGGCCAAAGCAAAAGCACAAAAAGAGCAGAAGGAGGCACAAGAGGCTGCCAAAAAAGCTCAATTGGCAGCCCAAGAGGCTCAAAAACCCTCTATGCTCAACAATTTTGGCGTGAGTATGGAAGAGGGTAAATTGATCATAGATACTAATAAAGCAAAAGAGTTTTTGGGTCAAGTCAAAAAAAACCTTGATGGTGTTGACAAGGAGATTAAAAGCGGAAATGTCACTATGATGCAATCTGCGGGGATAGAGGTCACTAATGATACAGTGAGTATCGATCTCAATGAGAGTAAAACATTTTTTGACAAGTGGGGCAAAAAGATGGAGGGGCTTGCAAAAGAGTTTGATGCTTTTGCCAAATCTCTCAATAGCAATGAGTTAAACAATACGAAAGAGGTAAAGTAATGCAACAGATAGATATGAACTCTCCTGAGTTTTTAGCAGAGATGGATAAGACACAAGTTTTTGTAGACAAAGTTAACAAACAGTTCAATCTTGTACAAAATCCCAATGAAGAGGTCAATGAGGGTGTGATTATGGGATTGGCACGCAATCGCTTGATGTATGGCAAGAGGTTCTGCCCATGTTTTATGGTGATCGGAGAGACAAAAGAGGAGAGGAGAGAGGCAGATAACCGTATATGCCCCTGCAAGCCAGCTCTGGAAAAGGAGATCCCCGAAGATGGGCTTTGTCATTGTGGTATCTTCTGTACTTCTGAGTATGCAGAGTCACAAAGGATCAAAGATGAGATCGAAGAGGTTGTCCATCAGCACTCCAAAGGCTTGACCCATGAGCAAGCAGAGATACTTCTAAAACAAGAACAACTAGATGGAGATGAGCTAGAGGCATTGATCGAAGCACGAGAGCTAGGCATGATAGCATTCGAGCTTGTCGATGTGCGTGAGTATATGGAGTATCAGATGGGTCATATCGTAGGTACCGATATCCTTGTTCCCACTTCACAGTTCTATGCAAAAGTTGAAGATATTGCAGATAAGAAGCATACTCCAATAGTTGTCTACTGTCATACAGGAAGTCGAAGTTTCCAAGTCCAACATGCGATGAAATCACTAGGATTCAAACAGATAAGCAATCTTCAATATGGTATCATAAGTTATGGTGGTGAAACACAAAGGGGATAGTGGTCATAGAGGGTTGAGGAGCAGGTCTGCTCCTCAAAATTATAGATAGATAAATATTATTTTACTATAGCTGCTTTAGAAGCCTCTGCTATTTTCGTGAAACTTTCAGGAGCATTCATAGCCATATCTGCTAAAATTTTTCTGTCAAGTTCTATATTGGCAAGTTTGAGACCATACATAAATGTTGAGTAGTTCATATCGTTGAGCCTTGCTGCTGCATTGATCCTGATGATCCATAGTTTTCTAAAGTCTCTTTTTTTCTGTCTTCTATCTCTGTAGGCATATACCAGTGATCTCTCAAGCTGCTCTTTTGCTTTTCTAAAATGTTTTCTTCTACCGCTGTAGAATCCTCTGGCTTGTTTTAGTAGTTTTTTGTGTCGTCGTCTTCTGACTACACCTGTTTTTACTCTCATGGTTTTCCTTTACCCTGTACCGAACTTCGCATGTCGCAATACGACTAATCGTGTGGGTCAACTGCTGAAGCTGGTTTATATTAGGTGTCAAACATTATCTCTGTTTGAACTTGCCCCTTTTGGGGGAATAGATGGCGAGATGATTAGTTGATCATCTCTTTGATGTTTTTCGCGTCCGCAGCATCAACATGCTTTGGTGATCTCATTTGTCTATGGTGCTTACCATCAACTTTGGTCAGGATGTGACTTCTATAAGCCGTTCCTCTTTTGATCTTGCCGCTTTTTTTAACTTTGAAACGCTTCACAGCGCCTTTTACGCTCTTCATTTTTGGCATTAGGTTACTCCTTTACAGATATTTTTTCATCTAGAAATATAGAAAATGAGACGCATTATATCCAAATACTGTGACACAATCCCTTAAGGATGATCGATTTATGTCGAGAGGTACCTCATAGACAAGGCAATCGTTTGCAGGACTAGCCAAAACTGCAATATGATATCAAAGCTTGAGACTCTAACTAGATTCTCTACCCTACACATTCAAACTTAAAATATCTCTTCAATAAAAACGGTGGCACAACGGTTGTGATGATGATTACAAAGATTAGTATCGCATAGATATCATTTGGTAACACACCATTGACTCGTCCTATCTCAGCAAAGATAAGTCCCACTTCACCTCTAGGTATCATCGATATGCCTATCATCGCATTATTTCTCAAAGAGTGCTGGAAGATAAAAAATGCTCCTATAAACTTACTGATGAAGCCTAAAAAGATAAATACACTACTCATTATCCAAAAGGTTGCGGAGCTAAAGTCAATCACACTCAAATCCATCGAGAGTCCGACCATAACAAAAAATATAGGAGTGAAAATTTGGATGATGGGAGCCATGCTTGACTGTACTTCATGGATAAGATCTTTATTTTTACGCAACATCAAACCAAAAGGCAAAAAGAAGCGTCGCGAAAGAGCAACACCTGCGACAAAAGAACCTAAAATTGCAGGAGCACCAATATGGTGTGATAGATAGGCAAAAAACAAAATCAACGAGATAATAATCGTAGGCATATAGCCAGGCAGCCTGCTTTGAGCATGGTATTTGAAGATAAAATAAGATAATATTTTGGCTAATAGAGGTGCAAAAATGAGAAATGCAAATATCATACCAGCTACCTCTATGGTATGCTGGTAGCTCATATTATCAGTGGTTGAAAAATCGTAAATAAATACCAGTAAAATAATCCCAATAATATCATCAATAACCGCTGCACCGATGACTATCTGGGCTATATTGGTCTTCTCCATACTAATATCTCTCAATACTCTCAGCGTGATACCTATACTTGTAGCTGTCATCGTCCCACCAATAAACAGCGAGATATTTGTAGAGAGATCAAAGAGAAAATAGGAGACAATAAACCCCAAAGAGAATGGGAAAACAACCCCTGCGATAGCAACGATAAAGGATTTGACCCCAGCATCTTTGAGTCGCTCAAAGTCCGTCTCTAATCCTACTTCAAACAGAAGCAAAATAATCCCTATTTCGGCAAGTATTTTGAGTATCTCATTAGGCTCAACGATACCAAATACGGATGACCCCAAAAGCACACCTGCAAAGAGTTCCCCCAATACAGATGGGATACCATATCGTGCAAAGAGTTCTCCTAATACTCTAGCAAGAATCAATATCAAAAATAGTGTAAGAAAAAAATTATCTATTTCCATAATGGTATATTATAGCAAGTAATAAATAGAAGAGAGATTATTCACCGGCATTATGCATTAGGATTACTGAAAATAGTGAGGCTAAAAACTCAAACCTTTCAACCCTAAGTTTAATATTGATTGTGCCATAATATTCTTCAATAACTATTTTGCAGGAGGAGCTATTTGATGCAAATATTACATTTTTTAACACTAGGCATAGGGTTTATAGGTATTTTGATTATTTTATGGGGTGTGATATCGAGCTTGAAAGAGTTCATACTCTTGAGCCTGCGTAAAGCAAATGAGGAGGATACACTCAAGGAGATAGGAGTGATAAGACGATATTTAGGCTCCTATCTTCTACTGGGATTAGAATTTTTAATCGCTGCTGACATCATCAATACTATCATTAAGCCCACCATAGATGAGGTTGTCGTATTGGGTGCTATTGTTGCGATAAGAACTGTTTTGACCTACTCTCTCAACAAGGAAGTCTCTGAACTTCAATAGATTGAAACTGCCAATAGATGGATACAGTATGAAAAATAGTGACGATCTTGATAGCTGCAAAATACCAGAAAAATTGAATATCGCCATATTTTTTATAGCTATTGCAATAAGTTGGTACTTTTTGTGGTTGGCTAGTCATGGAGTATGGTGGAGTGTTCTGTTGTATTGTGGTTTTGTCTTATCTCTGTTTCAACTCTATTGGTGCATCAGCACCATTTGGCTGATCTCTTTTTAGGGTCATTTATTGTATTATTACTCAACTACTATATCAAGGAGGAGAAAGATGATTAAGTATATTGTAACACTGCTGCTTGTTTTATCAACACAGTTTCTGTATAATGCACCCCTTTGTCAAGACCACTAAAAATAATTTCCTTATTCCACCTAATTATGCTACATCTAGTAACAAATCTCTATCCTCAAATACCTTATTGTTAACTCCTTCAAAATTATACCTAGTGTTGCGTATAGCTTTTCTAAGACTTTGAGCGAACTTAGTGATAGCGGTGGGGTTGGTTTCCTGGCATTTGATGAAGTTTTTGGAAGTCAAGATGAAGAGCGGCGTTTTGAGATTATGGAAGCATTTCATACTATCAAGGAGCAGTATAGACAGATATTTTTGATATCTCATAAGAGTGAGATTAAGGAGATGTTTGAGAGAGTGGTGGAGTTGTAATGGTAAAGGATAAAGATTATTTAAAAAGTTATGATATAATTCACCTAATGGGTGAATAAAAAGAAGAAAACTTGGAAATAAAATTTAGAACTAAAAAACTCCAAAAACAGTATGAGAACCATAAGGAGGCTGAGAAAGCCTACGGTTCTCAGGTTGCAAAAAAATACAATATGAGAGTTGGCATCTTAAAAAGTGCCAAAAACTTTGAAGACTTATATAAAATCCCCTCTTTAAAATTTCACCCCTTAAAAGGAAACCGCAAAGGTGAATATGCCATAAAGCTTACAGGCTATTGGCGTTTAATCATTACCAACGATGGAGAGACATTTGACATCGCAAAAATTGAGGAGGTCAGTGACCACTATGGAGACTAATACATATATATCAGACTTAGCTATACACCCTGGCGAACTTCTGGAAGAGACCATTGAAGAGATTGGTATGAGTCAAGCAGAACTTGCAAATAGACTTGGACGACCAACACAGGCTATAAACGAGATCATAAAAGGTAAAAAAAGCATCACTCCTGCAACAGCGATAGAGCTTGAGGATGTTTTAAAAGTACCTGCACATATCTGGATAGGCTTAGAGTCTGAATACCAAATGGTAAAAGCAAAACAAGAAGAGTTAAAAGTGATGAAGGAGGAGACTTCTCTCTTGGATAGATTTCCATACCTTGACCTTTCTAAACTTGGTTTTGTAGAAAAAACAAGAGATAAGATAAAAAAAGTAGATGAGTTGAGAAGTTTCTTTTCTGTCGCTAATCTTAGCCGTATAGAACATGTAGGTGCTTATCAAAGTGCATTTAGAGTAACTAGCCATAAAAACATTACTCATGAGAGTATCGCTTCATGGATACAAGCAGGACGATTAGAGGCAAATACTATCGATACTAAAGCCTTTGACAAGTCAAAGCTAAAAAAATTACTACCAAAAATAAAAAAGAGTATGCTTTTAGATGTAAATGGTGCTATAGCTGCATGTAAAGAGTTACTTGCCTCTTGTGGTGTAGCATTTGTGCTTATGCCTCATTTTAAAAATACAGGAGCACAAGGAGCTACTTTTTGGCTCAACAATAAAGATAAAGCAGTTTTGATGATGTCATTAAGAGGTAAAAGTTCCGATAAGTTTTGGTTCAGCTTCTTCCATGAGATAGGGCATATTTTACTACATAAAAAGCGTGAGATATTTATAGAAAACGGTTATGACACGCCTGAACTACGAGAACAAGAGGAAGAAGCAAATCAATTTGCAAGAGATTTACTTATCCCGCAAAAAGATTTTGATGTATTTACAATGAGTGGAAACTGTAAGAGCAAAGCAAGTGTTGAGACCTTTGCTAACTCTTTAGATATAAAAACATCAATTGTAGTTGGAAGAATGATGCATGAAAATTTGATTGCCTATACTCATCCATTACGAAGAGAGATTGATAAGTATGAGTTTAATCATGAGTGAAGATGAAGAGCGGTGTTTTGAGATAATGGAAGCTTTCCATACCATCAAAGAGCAGTATAGACAGATATTTTTGGGCTAAAGGGGTCAGATAATGCTAATGCTATCCTTTGTCCTCTTGATAATCCTCTGTACAGTTGCTTGATTTAATCCTAATACTTTAGCAATCAAATGCTGTGAATATCCTTTTTTGTATGCTTGTACTATTTTTAT
>JAYEOM010000091.1:6662-11543 GCA_034722955.1 Campylobacterota bacterium | reverse complement strand
GTAACTTGCCATCTACCCCTTGATGATTATAATCAAACTTTAAAAGAGGAGCAAATTTTGCCACATCACCAACTACTGACTCTGTGTAATATTCTCTATTTATCTGTAATCTTTGCACATCCTCTTTAGAGTGCTTGACAATGCTTTTGATCATTCCCTCTTCCATAAGCATAGGTATTGATATAAACAGAAAGCCACCAATCACAAATGATGTTATAAATACGGGGATTAGTATTTTACTTGTTTTTAATATTTTTATAAAGTTTTTATACATCTCTCTTCTCTCCTAGGGGTAGCCTAATTGTACATAATTTTACTTTTATTATAGTTTATATAGCTCTTTGTCATTGTTATTATAGATATTAAATAAAACAAATTTAAGAAATATTTATGCTTAGTTACTATAGGATTTGGTAATCTGATCATATCTTTGGGTATTTAGTTGGTGGGGTAATATTCGGTACGAGAAGAGGATCAGACAAAAAAGCAGGAGATAGTTAGATGAAGATTGGTATTCCAAAAGAGGTAAAAAGCAGAGAGTATAGAGTGGGTATTATCCCATCTGGTGTTGAGACTCTTGTTCAGAGCGGACATGAAGTCTATATCGAAAATAGTGCTGGGGAGAAGAGCGGATTTTTGGATGATGACTATATAAAAAGTGGTGCAGTGATCCTTCAAAGTGCCAAAGAGCTATTTGATAGTTGCGAAATGATCATAAAGGTAAAAGAGCCTCAGCCACAAGAGTATGATCTGTTGAAAGCGGGTCAGATACTCTTTACATATTTTCATCTTGCTCCACTGAGAGAGTTGACAGAGGTACTAAAAGATAGAAAAGTAACTGCAGTAGCATACGAAACAGTAGAGGAGAACAATAGAGTACCTCTGCTAGAGCCTATGAGTGAAATAGCCGGCAGAGTTGCACCTATGGTTGCGAGTTATTTTCTATCAGCTCACAACAGTGGCAAAGGTCTTCTGATAGGTGGATCAAGTGGTGTACTGCCAACTAAAGTATTGATCATAGGAAGTGGCACTGTAGCTAAAAATGCAGCCAAGATTGCATCTGGTATGGGTGCTGATGTGATCATCATGGGTAGAAGTCTAAGCAGTATGAGTGAACTTGAGAGTAAGCTGCCATCAAATGTCTCCACACTCTACTCCAACCGTTACAATATAGAGAAGATGCTGCCTATAGTGGATATCGTTATTGGAGCTGTATATGTCACAGGGGAGAGAGCACCGATTTTGATCACAAGAGAGATGCTTGCTCTTTGTAAAAAGGGAACTGTTTTGGTAGATGTTGCTATCGATCAGGGTGGATGTATAGAGACCTCCAGACCAACAACACATGATGATCCTATATTTGAGGTAGATGGCGTACTGCACTACTGTGTTGCCAATATGCCCGGAGACTATCCTATGACCTCTACACAAGCATTGGCAAATGCAACAATATCTTATGCAAAGAAGATCGCAGATCTAGGGTGGCAAATAGCCTCTTTGGAAGATAGTGCTATCTATAGCGGTGTCAATATTGCAGGTGGTTTTACAACACAAAAGGCTGTAGCAAAAGCACACCATATGGAGTATTATGAACTGAGAGATATTATGGATAGTTGTCCACTGTTTGAGGGGTAGCCTAACATCAAAAGGGCAACCAAAAGGGATTGCCCCTACAGGTAGATTCATCGTAGGGGTATCCCCTTGTGGGTACCCAAAATGAGTAGATAAAGGATCAGAATGGGAGTGTTATATGAGGGTTTACGCGTTATGCTGACCTTGATCTCTGCTTATGTGGTAGTGCTTGTGCTTGTTTTTCTATTCCAGTCGAGACTCATCTTTTTCCCTATGCATTCGGTAGATATGACACCTAAAAATATCGGTCTTGATTTTGAGGATGTGCGACTGCAAACCAAAGATGGCATTGTGATCTCTGCTTGGTTTATACCCTCCCAAGAACAGAAAGGTCTGCTACTCTTTTGTCATGGCAATGCCGGCAATATCTCACATCGTCTTGAGTCTATCAGGATCTTTCATGATCTTGGATTGAGTGTTTTGATCTTTGACTATCGGGGTTACGGTCAAAGCGAAGGAGTCATTAGCGAAGAGGGCAGTTATCTCGATGCCCAAGCAGCTTGGGAGTATCTGGTCGAAGATCGTCACATCGATCCCTCTGAGATCATCATCTTTGGTCGCTCTATAGGTGGGGCTATTGCTACCCAGCTGGCTACCAAAAAAGAGGCTGCTGCTTTGATACTGGAGTCGTCATTTACCTCCATTACCGATCTGGGTGCCCAACTCTACCCCTACTTGCCTATTCGCTTTCTCTCTCGTTATGACTATGATACATCATCCCGTCTAAAGCAGATCCATACACCTCTGCTGATCATCCACAGCCCTGATGATGAGGTCATACCCTTCACTCATGCCAAATTACTTTATGATAGTGCCAATGAACCCAAAGAGCTTTTGGAGATCACAGGAGATCACAATGCCGGCATTTTCATCTCAGGAGAACACTATATCGACGGTATTGATCGGTTTCTCTCACTTTATAAACTAAAAAGCCCCAAAGTGATATAATAAATTACATCACAATGAAAGGAGATGTTATGAAAAAGCTAATAGGCTTAACGGCTCTGGGATTAAGTATGATACTTCTAAGCGGTTGCGGTAGTGACAGTGATACCCCCATAGTAGAACCAACTCTTCAAGGAGCAGTTATAGGTAGTTACTATGAAGGTGCTAGAGTCTGTGTAGATACAAACTCAAATGATAGATGTGACGGTGAAGAGAGTGTCACAGTCTCTGATGCCAATGGTAACTGGAGACTGGATAATAGACACAACAATGCATTTCAAGTTGTGGCTGAAATATATGTAGATAGTATCAAACACTCACCTTCTGGCTCAACACTGGTAGAGAAACCGATGATATTCATCGCTCCGATCAGAGGTGAAGTTGATGGTCAACTCATCGTAAGTCCTATCTCTACTATGGTATATAGATATATGCAGGATAATGGTACATCATTTGAAGTAGCCAGAGAGTCTGTAGCCAAGGAGTTGGGAGTATCGAGTGATACCCTGCTGACAAACTACAGTGTAGAGAACCCCTCTGCTGATCATACTACTCTACAAGAGAGATCTGAGATTGAGAGTGAGAAGCTTGGGCTTGGGATGAGTTATCATGATAATATTGTAGAGTTTCAGCATGATGACCTCCAAGCCGGCAGGTATGTTGTAAAAGACTATTATATACCAAGTGCTCAAGATCCTGACCACCATGTCAAGATAGGTACTGTAGCAAATATGGATGTCTATAGTGATGAGGATGTTCGGCTAGGCTATTTTACTTTTAGACTGGGTCGTAAAGGCTCAACAAATGTAGCTGACTGGTGGAAGCATAGAGTAGATGCCGATCAAAATGTTTATGGTTATGATCCCGACAAACTAAACTTTGCTATGAGAGGTGACCTTACTATGACTATTGGAGGTAAAAATTATATTTTTTCAGACTTTTACTTGGCTCAAGGACATTTTCTTGTTACAAATCCATGGTGGATTGGGAGTAGGGAGTGCAGCAATATCAAAGAGGAGATTGTGATTTGTAGTGGTAAAGATGAAAATGGGAATAGAGTTAAAATCCAGTTTAACAATTATAATCCAGACGAATTTCTGATCTTTATAAAGTAGCAGCTCGATTTTTACACATAATGCAAGCATAAAATCTTATCCTGCCAACTGACCTCTTTGGTTGGCAGTTCTTTAAGTTGTTTGAAACCGTTCACTTTATACTTTTCGCCTAGATCGCATCTTCTCCATATTTTTTTCTATAGTAGTGGATGAGCAGCATCTTGACAGCATCATTAAAGATAAACCATATAAGAGCATACCCCCAGATGAAGAGTGCCCATTGCCAGCTGATTTGGGTCATCAGTCCAAATCCAAATATCGCAACAAAGGTACCACCCAGTGCCGTTAGAAATAGTGCCAGATTGAGTTTCCAGGCAGGGTATGGTTTGTTGAAAAACCAGTCAGATATTCTAGTATTGTATATAGTAAAATGTCCGGCTACAGTCAGATTGACAAAGAAGAGAGACTGCACAAATCCAAGATATGAGTGTTTATCTTCGATATCTATCCAGCTAGGAATATCCGGAAAAAATAGAGTACTTTGAGGGTCTTCTTTGAGGTAGATCATCACGATATAAAAGAGTATAAATGAGCCGATCACGCCAGCGACTCCAAGCCAGCTGGAGAGTATATAGATACTATTCATATTCCATCTGACAGGCTTTTCTCTAACTTTTGTATTGTCATATGCAATCGCCATGATCGGTATATCATTGAGTAGTGCCAAGAGTATGATCATGATAGCAGTTATAGGATAAAAATTGAACATTACGATGGAGAGCGTGATAAACAGCAGCAGCCTGATAGTCTCTGTGATCCTGTAGACCACATAACTGTGCACTACCAGCCAAGAGGTCGCAATCCGCAGGAACTACATCACCTATCTTGACTTTGATGATATCATCAGGTACGATCTCTTTGGCATCGATAGTTTGCCAGTTCGACCCCCTGCTCTTTAACTCTATCTTGATTGAGTCCATTCAGATTGTTCAGATCAACAGTCGGAGCCTCTCTGCCCTGCTCATTAGTTGATTGGTCTGCATTTGGGTTTACCTTTTGTAGATCTATATTTTGATTGTCTGGCATCCTGCATCCTTCTCTTTTTGAGGTACATATATAGTACCACTTACTTCATTAAACTGTGTAACTAGGTGTGGGTAGCCTAATCTCTATTGCGTATTTCGGGTTAAAGATAACTATTAAATACAATGAAGAGAGAGAAATTCCTAGAGATAATCTAAGTTAATAG
>JAYEOM010000091.1:0-6562 GCA_034722955.1 Campylobacterota bacterium | reverse complement strand
CCACTTACTTCATTAAACTGTGTAACTAGGTGTGGGTAGCCTAATCTCTATTGCGTATTTCGGGTTAAAGATAACTATTAAATACAATGAAGAGAGAGAAATTCCTAGAGATAATCTAAGTTAATAGTATTGGAGGTACCCTTATGATATAATCTACTCAATGACTATACAAAGGAGATCTTATGTCAGCAGGTTACAAGAAAGTATTTGGATTTGTTTTTCTCATCTTTAGTGTTGGGTCGGCTATTTTAGCTCCTTTGAGCAAACTATTTTAAGGATATAGAGTATGAACAGTGCAAAACGATACAATCCGCCCAAGGTAGAGTCAAATATGATCAAAAAAGGATTTCTGCTCTATCTCTTTTTGATACCGCTCTTTTTGAGTGTTGTTGTGGCACTTTTTGGGATGAAGTTTTTTGCTTTTATCATCAATATCATCGCATTTTTACTCTTTTTTGCTGTGCTCTACCTCTCAAAAAAAGGATTTGCTCAAGAGATCAACTACAACCAAGCAAAGATAGCAAAAGCACCAAAGATTCAGTACAAAGAGTTCGCAGCTTATCTACTGGGGGTCGCTACACTATATACAGCATATATCGCTGGCGGGAAACCACTAAGCTATTCACTTTTTTGGGCAGCACTCTCCATAGCAGGGTATTGGCTCTATTATGGGTTTGACCCTCGCAAGGACAAAATAGAGGATTTTGGAGATATCTCTGCGGAGTTGGTGGTGGAGACTTTTCAAGAGGCACAAGAGAAGATAGACTCTATCGAAAGAGACTCTCAAAAGATCCAAGATACTCTACTGAGTGACAAAATCAACTTGGCACTCGATAGGGCAAAAGCTATCCTCGATACCATAGCCGAAGATCCCAAAGATATCAGGGTCGCTAGGAAATTTCTCATAGTCTATATCGATGGTGTAGCGAAGGTAACCTCCTCCTATACAGCACTAGAGGAGGAGGAGATAGATCCCGACACAAGAGAGAGACTCTTATCCTTGATGGATGATGTAGAAGTCCGTTTTGGCAAAGAGATGCAGAGACTCAAGGCAAACAATGAGTTCGATCTTGATGTCCACATAGATGTACTCAAAGAGCAGATCAAAAACTAAAAAGAGGGGAAAGTATGGAAACCAAGATAAAAGAGGCTGTAGAGAGGTCTGTCGCCAATAGTGAAGAGAATCCTATAGAGGTTCTGCCTGAAGAGAAGTCACTAGTAGCAAAAGCTGTCCATGAATTGGATATAAAAGATAGAACTTCTGTTATATATTTTGGATCTGGAGCCCAAGAGAAACTCGATGAGATCTCCAACCGTATGATAGAGGGGGTACAAAATAAAGATCTCGGCAAAGCAGGTGAATCACTCAACAAGATAGTAGCATCTATACGAGGTTTTGATCTTGATGAGCTAGACCCAAACAAAAAGTTATCAATATGGCAAAAGATCATGGGCAAGAGTGATCCTATGGTAGATTTTTTACAAGGGTATGAAAAAGTTCGCGACCAGATAGACCTCACTACCAACGAGCTAGAGAGACACAAGAGCCAGCTCATGACAGATATAGTCTCTCTAGATAAACTTTATGAAGCCAACCTTGACTACTTTAGAAACCTTGAGCTATATATAGAGGCTGGTGAAGAGAAACTCCAAAATATGGAGCAGGTGGATATCCCTGAACATGAGGAGAGGGCTAGAGAACAAGATATGATCGATATCCAAAATCTCAAAGAGCTTAGGAACTTTAGAGATGATCTAGAGCGAAGAGTACAAGACTTGAGACTCTCCCGACAAGTTGCGATGCAGTCACTGCCAAGTATTCGACTCGTGCAGGAGAATGACAAATCACTAGTTAACAAAATAACCTCAACACTTGTCAATACTGTACCGCTATGGAGAAATCAACTTGCACAGACTGTCACGATCTTTAGGAGCCATGACGCGGCCAAAGCACTCAAGGATGCAACAGACCTCAGCAATGAACTGCTAGAGAGAAATGCCGAGGGACTTAGAGAAGCCAACCAAGAGGTACGACAACAGATGGAGCGGGGAATTTTCGATATAGAGAGTATCAAGAGAGCCAATACAACACTCATCGCTACACTTAATGATTCACTCAAGATAGCAGATGAGGGCAAAAAAGCCAGAAGTGCAGCAGTAATAGAGTTGCAAAAGACAGAGCATGAGCTCAAAGAGGCACTTCTCTCTGTCAAGTCCAAAGCTGAAGCACTGCCTGAAATAGAGGAAAAAAAAGATAATCATTCAACAGAAAGAGAGGAGAAGTAGATGGGACTTTTTGACTGGGTAGGCGGACAATTTATAGATGTCATAGATTGGACGGATGATTCTCATGATACGATGGTTTATCGTTTTAACCGTCAAGGCAATGAGATAAAATATGGTGCGAAACTGATAGTTAGAGCATCACAAGTAGCAGTTTTTGTCAATGAAGGGGAGATCGCCGATATACTTGGACCGGGTACTTATGAGCTGGAGACAAAAAACATCCCCATCTTGACAAGTCTCAAACACTGGGATCATGGATTTAACTCTCCATTTAAAGCAGAAGTTTACTTCCTCAATACCAAACGCTTTATAGATCTTAGATGGGGAACCAAAAACCCTATTATGGTACGAGATCCTGAGTTCAGCATGGTACGGTTGCGTGCATTTGGTACTTATGAGATACGGATCTCCAATCCTGAAACATTTATGACTGAGATCGTAGGTACTGATGGACACTTCACAACCGATGAGATAGATAATCAATTGACAAATCTCATCGTCTCAAGATTTGCTACTGTTGTCGGTAAAGATAATACACCTGTACTTGATATGGCAGGGAACTATGAGCTCTTTGGGGACTTTCTAACCGATAAGATCTCTCCATACTTTGATGAGTATGGTTTAGAGTTGACCAAAATGCTCATCGAAAATATCTCTCTGCCCGAAGAGGTAGAGAAGGCGATGGATACTCGCTCTAGTCGTGCCATCACAGGCAATCTCGATGAGCATCTCAAATATCAGAGTGCCGAAGCACTTGCCAATGGCGGCGGTGCCATGGGTGATATGCTGGGGATGGGTGCAGGTCTTGCGATGGGTCAGCAGATGGCTAGCTCTATGGCTCAAAACATGGCGACACCACATCACCAACAACATAGTGGAGGTATGCCACCGCCACCGCCTCCTATGCCAAAAGCACCTCAATACCATGTAGCCATAGATGGAGTGTCACAAGGACCTTTCCCCATGAATACTATCGTTGATTATATCAGCAGAGGTACCATCAATAAAGAGACACTTGTATGGAGTGAAGGGATGGCAGGATGGGCAAAAGCAGGAGAGGTACTAGCGAGTAAATTTCCATCATCTCCACCACCATTAGGCTAAGAGGTTATTGTGAAATTTTCAGCTATTAACTTTCCTTGTCCAGGTTGTGGTGCATCACAGGTATACTCCCCATATACTGGGAGGCTCACTTGTGATTTTTGTGGGAATGAGACAGAGATACCTTCAGAGACTCAGCCTCTGCTCAGTGATGACTACTTGACTGCTCTGGCTTCTCCTCCTACCAAAGCAGAGGAGGATCCATCCCTCAAGCGAGAGGTAGCTTGCAAAAAATGTGGTGCAAACTTCACTCTATCCCCCAAGCTTTTCGCAAGTCACTGTCCATACTGTAGTACTCCTGCTATGATCGAGGCTCTCCAAAAGATCACTCCGCAAGCACTTTTGCCCTTTACCATAAGTCAAAAAAAAGCTCAAGAGCACTTCAAGGAGTGGGTAGGCTCACGATGGTTTGCCCCCAATGCCTTCAAAGCATATCTGGATGAGAGCAAGAAGCTCATAGGGTACTACTTTCCATTCTGGATCTATGATACTCAGACGGTGACCCACTACGAAGGCAAGAGAGGTGATACCTACTATGTCACTGTCACCAAGAGTGTTGTTGTCGATGGAAAAGAGGAGTTGCGTGATGTAGAGGAGTCACGCATGAGATGGACAGAGGTAAGTGGTATCGTCGATGCAGCATTTGATGACTTGACTATAGCTGCAAGCCACACCATAGACCGCTCCCGCCTCGATGCTATCGAACCTTGGCCTACGGCTCAACTCACCCATTTTGATCTCCACTATATCAGCGGATTTGAAGCAGAAGAGTATGCTGTAGAGATAGATGAGGGTTTTGATTTAGCAAAAGATAAAATGACTCCTAAGATAAGGAGTCAAATCAAATCCGACATCGGAGGAGATGAACAGCAGATAGACTCTATAGATACCAAATATAACAATATAGGCTACAAAAGTGTTCTATTTCCTGCGTGGATCGCTTCATTTGTCTGGAATAACAAAACATATGAGTATGCTATCAATGCACAAACAGGCAAGATAGTAGGAGAGAGACCATACAGTATTATGAAAATTGTATTTGCTGTGGCTACTGTAGCGTTGATCATCGGTGGTGCTCTATATTATAACCATATCAAGGGGTAGCCACTTCCGAAAACCTTATTTCATTGGCATTGTGGGTAGCCTAAGTAAAAGTACTGTATAATTTCTTAAAATACTTATACAGAAAGATTACTTATGAAAAAAACAACTCTACTTCTCTTTTCGCCACTCTGTTTTCTCTACGCAGAGATAGCCAAACCCGCTGCTCTATCCAATCCTCATGCACTAACCCAAGAGGAGACCGTTTGGATCAGAGAAAATGTCATCAAATCCGTTGAGACAGTTGACAGGGCTCGTCAAAAAGCATCCGACGAGCTTGATGCATCAGTAGCTAAAGTGACGAGAGCAAGAGAGAGCAGCAGTATCTCTGCAGACCAAGCCCCTTCGACCAAGATTGTCGAGGCACTCTCTGTCGCCGATATAGCCAAGGCAACAGCATCTGTTGAGATAGCAAAAGCAAATGCGAGTAGTCAAATCTTTGATGCAGCGGCAGTGGCAGAGGTAGCAAAACAGTCATCTCTGAGAGAGGAGGGTAGGGGTGATATACAACTCGATACTATAGAGAGAGAGGCTATAGTCAAAATATCCGAAGCTGTTGCATCGGTAGAGATAGCAAAAGCCAAAGCGGCTACACAGATAGTCAAGGCAACAGAGGCTGTAGAGATAGCCAAAGCTAAAGGACGCAAGAGTTTAGCACACCCCAAGGAGGCACTCTCTGTAGCCAAGAGTGTATCAGCTGTAGAGATAGCTAGAGCCGTCTCTGCCGCAACGATCGCACAAGCTGTCTCTGCGACCAAGATCGCAGAAGCTGTAGAGAGTGTCAAAAGATCCCAACCTATAGGATTGTCAGCTCATACCTTTCGCCCCACAAGCCATAAAAGCTCTCTGAGAGATGTCAAAGCAAGAGCAGCAGCATCTATAGCAAAATCGATTGCAAAAGTAGAGATAGCCAAAGCTAATGCTCTATCAGAGATCGCCCAAGCAGTGGCAACCGTAGAGATGGCAAAAGCAGAAGATGACAGAGCTGTTATAGATCAAAAAGAGACTCAAAAGAGTCACTATCCTCTCATGCTTATCGAAGTAAAAGAGCAATCCAAATCATATTAAGGATATTCAAATGATAAAAACAGCACTAATACTCTCCCTGTCTACAGCTATGCTATCAGGTGGATTTATGTCAAATTTCAGTTTTGCCTATGGAGGGGACTCTGACAAGATAGATAAAAATTTTGTTCGTGATGACAAGAGAGATCTAGTATTGGATATCAAAAATCAAAAATTATATTATGATGCAAAACCCTCCAAAGAGATGAGTTACGATAGTGCTTTGAACTACTGCAGAGAGATGGATTATCTAGGTTATAGAGATTGGGAAGTCCCCACAAAAGATGAACTTCGCTCTCTACTCGAACTCTCACGCACTCATATCTCTATCAAACATGCTTTCAAAAATGTACAACAAGGGATCTACTGGTCATCCACAAAAGATCGATATGAGAGTGCTTGGTATATAGATTTTGATCTAGGAAGATACAGTACTGCAAAGTATGACCATAAATACTATGTACTTTGCGTTAGAAAAAGCGATATAGAGTGAAAGTTTGACTACTATCACTCTCTGTCTACCGGAATTGGTAGACAATATTTACAACCAAGCTTCGACACCACTCCTCCCAATAATCCACAATACGCAGTTGTAAGTAATATTCAATATTTCGTAGGGTGCTGTTTCCAACGCACCAATAATAACGCACAGAGAAAAACATACCAATTTCAGATGCGTTTCAATCCCCTATAAATCTGGTGGACACATAAGAGCTTTGTCAAAAAGTCCTCACATCCATAGAGTTCATAAAGCTTTCTATATGCGTATAGATGGTGCGTTAAAAACAGCACCCTACAGTACCTCACACCTGCTATACAAGCTGATATCTTATGAGAACATTCGTAGGGTGCTGTTTCCAACGCACCAATAATAACGCACAAAGAAAAACATACCAATTTCAGATGCGTTTCAATCCCCTATAAATCTGGTGGACACATAAGAGCTTTGTCAAAAAGTCCTCACATCCATAGAGTTCATAAAGCTTTCTATATGCGTATAGATGGTGCG
>JAYEOM010000090.1:0-2316 GCA_034722955.1 Campylobacterota bacterium | reverse complement strand
CACCAAGAGGGCAATCTTCACAAAATATAATTCTCCAATTAGCTATGGCTAGTCCTACGAATTATATTTTGCAAATCTTACCCTCTTGGTGGCTTCTATTTGTGTGTTTATCTCCTTGGGGTAGCCTAATACCAAACACCAACACAAACGGAATCAAAATGAGCGAAAAAACAAGTAACAAATACGACCCAAAAGCAGTAGAAGATAGCTATTATGAGATATGTGAAGAGCGAGGATATTTTGAGATAGATGGGAACAAATCTATCCAAGAAGCAGATGAGAGTGGTAAGATAAAAACATTCTCTTTGATGATGCCACCTCCCAATGTCACAGGTAGTCTACATATCGGTCACGCCCTTACTTTTACACTCCAAGACATTATCACGCGATACAAAAGAATGGATGGCTACAAGACTCTATGGCAGCCAGGAACTGACCACGCAGGGATAGCCACACAAAATATCGTAGAGAAGCAACTCATAGCAGAGGGTACTAGCAAAGATGAGGTAGGTAGAGAGAAGTTTTTAGAGAGAGCATGGCTTCAAAAAGAGACTAGTGGTGGAAACATTGTCCATCAGATGCGAAAACTAGGAGTCACTCCTGCGTGGAAGCGTGAGAGATTTACACTAGATAGTGGTCTTCACGAAGCGGTCAAAGAGGCTTTTGTGAGACTCTATGATGAGGGGCAAATCACTCAAAACAACTATATGGTCAACTGGTGTACCAAGGATGGTGCATTGTCTGATATAGAGGTAGAGCATGACGAGGTAAGCGGTAAGTTTTATACGATGATATATAAATTTGCTGATGGGAGTGGAGAGCTAGAGGTGGCAACTACTAGACCAGAGACTTACTTCGGTGATACAGCTATTATGGTACACCCTGATGATAGTAGATACTCTGAGATTGTAGGAAAAGATGTGCTGCTGCCACTCACTGATAGAACTATCAAAGTTATTACCGATACGCATGTAGATATGGAATTTGGTACAGGTGTGGTCAAGGTCACACCTGCTCATGACCAAAATGACTACGAAGTTGGCAAGAGACACAATTTAGAGTTCATCAAAGTATTTGATGAGAAGGGTATCCTAAACGACTACTGTGGAGAGTTTGCAGGGTTAGAGAGACTTGAAGCTAGACCAGTCATCGTCAAAGCCTTAGAAAATGCAGGGTATATCGTCAAGATAGAGGAGCATATCCACCAAGTAGGACATTGCTATAGATGTAAAAACATTGTAGAGCCATTTATCTCTACACAGTGGTTTTTGAGTAATGAGATGGCACAAAACTCTATTGACAAGACAAAAGCACACAACAACTTCCACCCTGCTCACTGGATCAACTCCTATACTGCATGGATGGATGAGTTGCGTCCTTGGTGTATCTCTCGTCAATTATGGTGGGGGCATAGAATACCTGTATTTAATTGTGATGATTGTAATCACCAATGGGCAGATAAGTCTGATAATCCTGAATCTTGCCCTAAATGTGCTAGTAAAACTTTAACACAAGACCCTGATGTACTTGATACTTGGTTTAGCTCTGCTCTATGGGCGATGAGTCCTTTGGGTTGGGGGAACAATGGTGAGCTAGAGGATCTCTACACCCCTACAGATATGGATGATTTTTATCCAAATAGTTTGTTGATTACTGGTTTTGACATTATGTTCTTTTGGGTTGCACGGATGATGATGATGGGTGAGCATTTCCAAGGCAAACTCCCATTTGAAGATATCTATATGCATGCACTTGTACGCGATGAACATGGTCACAAGATGAGCAAATCCAAAGGCAATGTCATAGACCCTCTCGATATGGTAGAGGAGCATTCGGCTGATATTATTCGATTTACACTAGCTTACCTAGCTGTACAAGGACGAGATATCAAGCTAGGAGCCAAAAACCTAGAGCAGTTTAGAAACTTCACCAACAAGATCTACAATGCGAGTAACTATCTCCAACTCAACCATGATACATTTGCAGACTTGGCTGATATAGAGATCAAGACACCACTAGGACTCTATATGCAGAGCCGTCTATCGGTAGCGGTAGAGACTATCAGGAGAGATATAGAGAGTTATAAATTTGACGAGATGGCAAAATCTCTCTACAACTTTGTATGGAATGAGTTTTGTGATTGGGGTATTGAGTACTCCAAAGCAGACAAAGAGAGCATCATAGAGCTAGGAGCTATATTTAAAGAGACTCTTAAAATGATAAGCCCTATTATGCCATTTATCGCAGACCACCTCTACCACAAACTAAGTGGTACTACCCTAGAAGAGGGTAAGTCTCTGATGATAATGAACTTTC
>JAYEOM010000089.1:0-37722 GCA_034722955.1 Campylobacterota bacterium | reverse complement strand
ACTGACCCCTTTGCCCTTTGCCTTTGCCTTCTTTGCCTTAGAGTTTAGAGTACTCTACCGTAGTTTGTTTTTGCTTTGGAGGTGGTGTTAGTATTGAAGGTTGTAGTTGTTACCTGACCCCTTTGCTGTACTCTCCATACAACTTGACATTCTTGGTCGGGCTGATGGTTTTAAATCCACCATAAAGCTCCCCTACGCTAAAATATAAATAATTAAGGATCAAAGATGCATATAGTTAAAACCTTAGATTGTCAAAGATACAATCTAATCCTTGAGAAAAGATTATATAACTGTGAAACGGTATAGACACTACAGAGAGGATAAGGCTATAGTCTTATCCTGTTTTGGTTCGATAATAGAGCAAGATAAATATCTTGCTCTCAAAGCACTGATAGATGAAGCTTTTGTTGATGTAGATATCTTTTTATCTTTCTCATCTCGAATGATTTTGAGAAATCTACATAAAAAAGGTATGAACTATAAAAACCTTACTCAAGTCTTGGCAGATGTCGATATGCTGGGTTATAGAAACATCATCGTCTCTTCAATCAACCTATTTCCTACCGATGAGCATGAAGTACTAAAGAGTATTGTTAATGGGTTTAGACACTTTAGTTTGGCAAACATCCGTTATACAGATGCCATCTTAACAAAAACAAAAGAGACTACCATCTTTCTAAAAACATTAAATGAGCAAGTAACCATCAAAGATAGAGCCAATCTATATGTGATGCATGGTACTCCAGCCTTGGAGCTTGGAGGAGTTGAGTCCATAAGATATAGTGCAGATCTACTAGAGAAGCTCGGAATTTCTAACTATACATGTTCGCTAGAGGGGGCTTTCCCTTTTTATGCTATCAAAGATCAACTTATCAAAAAGATGTTTGAAGATGGAGTGAAAAAGGTACAAATCATACCTATGCTGCTCATAAGTGGAAATCACTACATCAAAGATATGGTTGAGATCAGAGATGAGTTGGCAAAATATTTTGTCTCCTCTATAGTGCAGAGTAGTAGTGACAGCGATAGATTTAATCTAATCGAACAAGAGATGTCCAAAGATATCATCATCAACAGTATAAAAGAGGAGATTGTCAAGCTTGGTCAATAAACTATTATCTCCAAGATCAAGAGCATCTGAAACCGGTGATGGACTGCAGTGCTTATGGATATGCAGGGATAATTGATGGATAATAGACTGATACTGACAATGATTGAAGCCTCTGGAGGATTGGGGATTTTCCTGCTTGGCATGATTGTTATGACAGACGGGTTACGCTCTTTGGCTGGAGATACGATCAGGAATGCTCTGATGCGTTTTACCCGTAGTCCGGCTACCGGTGCAGTGACAGGAGCAGTCACCACAGCGATGCTGCAATCCTCAAGTGCTACAACAGTGATGGCTGTCGGGTTTGTCGGTGCCGGATTTATGACATTTTCAGAGTCACTTGGGATCATCTTTGGTGCCAATATTGGTTCGACTATAACTGGATGGGTAGTTGCACTGTTTGGGTTCAAACTCCATCTTGGTACAATAGTTCTGCCTTTTATACTGCTTGGTGTGATACTAAAACTTTTTTTCAAAAATAAAATAGCCTCTTTTGGCTATTCACTGGCTGGTTTTGGTCTGATCTTTGTCGGGATCTCTCTAATGCAGGAGAGTATGAGCGGTTTTGAGGGGATTATCACTCCGGAATACCTACCCTCAGACTCATGGATAGGAAGAGTGCAATTGGTTGCACTTGGTATCCTTGCGACACTCATTACCCAAGCTTCCAGTGCCGGTGTTGCCGTAACGCTGACACTACTCTATGCCAATGCGATCAATTTTGAGCAGGCAGCGGCACTTGTCATAGGCATGGATGTAGGCACCACCGTGACTGCTGCAATGGCATCGATCGGAGGATCCGTAAATGTTCGCAGAACAGGACTCTCTCATGTCATCTACAATCTTTTTACAGGATCCATGGCTATTTTGCTGATCACCCCCTATATCTACTTATGGGAGATTATAGTGCCGGGTGCTTTGATGCAAAACGCTGAAATTGCCCTTGTCGCTTTTCATACTTTTTTCAATATTTTGGGTGTTATGATCATTCTCCCTTTTGCCCATCAGTTTACTCATATGATGAAGAAGATCATCCCCTCGAAAGAACCTAAATTTACCAGAAAACTGGACAAGAGGTTGCTTGAGGAGCCAAACCTTGCACTGGAAGCTACACGCATTTCGGCTCAAGATGAGTTTATCGCACTGCTGCAACATATCAACTTTATCTTGGGTGATTCAGATAATGGGAAAAAAGCGGATTTGACACTGCTACAGTCAGCCCTGGATAAAACACAAAACTATGTCGATGAAATCGATCTAAAGCAGGAGAAGGGTGCTAAATGGAAAGAGCTCATAGCACTCATACATATACTCGATCATACACAACGCCTTCATGAACGCTGTGAAGAGGAGGAGTACAGAGCAAAACTTGTGCAGAAATCTCTAGATCTGCACAAAGAGCATCAGCAGATGATCATAACCAACAGTAGTATTATCGCTGCCATTGGAGAGAAGAGATTTTCTAATGCCAAAAAGGTTGCATGGAAGAGTGAGAAACAGATCATCAAATCTACGACACCATATAGAGATAGGGTAGTCGAAGAGATGGCCAAAGATGAGATCAGCATACCCAGAGGAACCAGCAAGCTTGAAGCAGTCAGGTGGCTTGATCGTGTAAGTCATCACATAGCCCGTATTACTGACCACATGGAAGAGGTAGTTTTATGTACGGCAAAATAATTGTTCTTGCTATATATCGGTGTGTTAAATTTGAGTTTTAATATTAAAGGAGAACAGATGAGAGTTGGTGGTGGCTATAAAGCACTTATGTATTCTTTAAAGGCTTCCTACTCCGTAGGGTTTATAAAGATGTTTCAAGCGATGACTTCTAAAAATAGTTGTAAAACATGTGCATATGGGATGGGAGGTCAAAAAGGCGGAATGACCGACGAGATGGGAAATTTCCCAGAGGTTTGCAAAAAAAGCTTTCAAGCTCAAACAACAGACATTCAAACTCCTATTTCAGAAGAGTTGTTCCAGCAAAAAAGTATCAATGATTTTAAAAAGATGCCTATTGGTTCACTAGAGAAGAGCGGACGACTAAATACGCCTCTGTATAAATCTGAAGGTGACTCCCACTATCGTACCATATCATGGGAAGAGGCACTGGAAAAAATCATAGATAAATTCAAGAAGACCCAGGCTGACAGAAGCTTTTTTTACAGCTCTGGGCGTGCCTCTAATGAGGCTGGATTTTTATTGCAACTTTTTGCACATGTCTATGGCAGCAACAATATCAACAATAGCTCTTACTATTGTCATCAGGCATCTGGGGTAGGAATCACTTCAAGCATCGGTGTCTCAACAGCAACGATAGTGCTTGAAGATCTTCAAAAGGCAGATTTGATTTTTGTCATAGGGGCAAATCCGGCTTCAAATCATCCAAGGTTTCTTCGTCAGCTACTTAATTGCCGTCGTCGCGGTGGAGATGTCATCGTCATCAACCCTGTCAAAGAGAGTGGACTTGTCAAATTTGCTGTTCCATCAGATGCGAGATCAATGTCAACGGGTGGAAGTCCGATCGCTTCTGAATATATTCAGGTTAATATCGGAGGTGATATTGCTTTGTTTAAAGGCATTGCTAAAGCTATTATCGAAGCTGGAAAACACGATCTTGAATTTATGGATATACACACCAACAATAGAGACGAATATTTAGCAGATATCAGGCAAACATCTTGGGAGACAATTGTATCTGCTTCTGGGATTTCCAAAGAGAAGATTCAAAAAATTGCTAAAATTTATGGAAATTCTCACCATGCAGTATTCTCTTGGGCAGTAGGAATAACGCATCATGAGCATGGTGTAGAAAATGTTGAATCCATAGTTAATCTTGCACTTTTGCGGGCTATGGTAGGTAAGGATTATGCCGGTTTACTTCCTCTGAGGGGTCATAGTAATGTTCAGGGTATAGGGTCTGTTGGTGCTATACCGCATCTTAAAGATAAAGTTATTGAAAATACTGAGAAGGTGTTGGGAGTTAAAATATCTGATGCTGATGGAATGGATACGATGTCCAGTATGAAAGCTGCATATGCCGGAAAAGTTGATTTGGCTTTTTTAATGGGTGGAAATTTATATCACTCCAATCCTGATACAAACTTTGCACGAGAGGCTTTAAATAAGATCTCCTTTAAAGTATTTCTAACAACCACACTCAATCAGGGACACTTTAACGGAGTGGACAAAGAGGTGATCATCCTTCCCGTACTTGCACGAGATGAGGAGAAGCAGAAAACAACCCAAGAGTCAATGTTTAGTTTTGTGCGTATGAGTGATGGAGGGATCACCAGAGTAGACAATGCTCATTCGGAAGTTCAAGTTATCAGTGATATAGCACTGAGTCTCTTGGGAGATACTCCTGTTGATTTTACAAAACTAAAAGAGCATAAAAATATAAGAGAGCTTATTTCACAAATTATTCCAGGGTATGAAAAGATGGGTGAGATTGATGAAACAGGTGAAGAGTTTCAGATTTCAAATAGGACATTTCATAAAGCATTTTTTGCGACAGATGATAAAAAAGCAAACTTTAGAATATGTCAAATTCCTTCATTGCCTAGAGATGAAGATGAGTTTCGTATGATGACAGTTAGAAGTGAAGGGCAATTTAACAGTATTGTATATGAAGATAAAGATATATATAGAGGTCAGACAAGTCGTCAAATAGTGATGATGAACAGAGATGATATCAAAAGCAGTGGATTAAAAGAAAATGATTTTGTTACCCTGGAATCATCTGTAGGCAGGATAGAAAATCTTATGGTGAGGGAGTTTGATATCATAAAGGGAAATGTAATGACTTATTTCCCAGAATCAAATATTTTAGTACCAACAACAACCGATCCGAGAAGTTTAACTCCTGGATATAAATCAGTTTTGGTTAAGATCAAAAAAGTGTAGCTTGTGAAGTATAACTATTGATTACTTTATTTGTGGTTTGTGTCCCGACCCCAAGAAAGTAGATTTGAATATGGAAGAAAAAATGGGTAACACGGCTGTAGGGGCAGACCTATGTGTCTTCCCTTGATATGGTGATTTGAAATGGTTTTGTTTTTAACATGTGGGTAGACACACAGGTCTACCCCTACGGGGTGTTGATGAGAATGAAATTGATTTGCATCAAAAAATATTAAATAACTATAATAAATATTGACTTTTTAGCTTATTTATACTATACTTTATAAAATAAAAGGAGATAGTATGAAAATATCTAAAAAAGCCAAAGCCAAGACAAAAGCCAAGATTATTCGTTCATCAGTTGACCTCATCACTCAAAAAGGGTTCAAAAATGCTTCGCTTCGTGAGATAGCTAAAAATGCCGGTGTGAGTAATCCAACTATCTATAACTACTTTCCAAACAAAGAGAAGCTTCTCTATGGATATATAGAGTATCAGCATAGTGTGACTGCTGGGATACTTCAAGAGATAGATGATTTTCATACCTATACTCTCAGAGAGCAGTTACAGACACTGATAGCTACAGAGCTGGAGTTATACCTAGAGGATAGAGAGTTTGTGATGCAGATAGCTGATATGGTCTTTGTCTCTTCATCGGTAAAACTGGATGCTATCTATGAGACAAAAGAGAAGTTTATAGAGATAGTTGATGAGATGCTCAGAGTCTCTATAGAGTCAGGAGAGATCAAAGAGCCTCCTTTTAGGGACTATATGCCTATGCTCTTTTGGGACTACTATATAGCAGTTATTGCGTATTGGGTAGAGGATGAGAGTGACTCTTTCGAAAATACGACACAGTTCATAGACCACTCTATGGGTGTGATAGAGGCTCTACTGCACTCTGATGTACTTAGTCGTGTCTCAGATCTGGGTATGTTTCTACTAAAAACTCATCTGCTCTCAGCACTGCAAAAATACACAGCACCTCAAAAAGGTCTAAAGATACTCAAGCAAAAACTAGAGGGGCTTAGTGATGGATAGAGACAAACTCCCAACAACAAAACTCTCCAGAGGCAGAGTCGTAGGTAAAGCGATACTAAAGATAGGAGTCAACCACACCAAAGAGAGTATCAAGGGGGTCTTTCTATCACCAAAGCAGAAAAAGGAGTCAGCCGAAACGACCCATGTCAAAAATGCAAAAGTGATCATGAACTCACTAGGTCAACTCAAAGGAGTATCTATCAAGATAGCTCAACAAGTAGCCCTAGGTATGCCGTTTTTGCCACCTGCTTATCTCGATGAGATGAGCAGATCTTTTCAAGCAGTACCTCCTATCAACAAAGCATTAGTGAGGAAGATTGTCAAGCAGGAGTTGGGTGAGTATCCTAGTGAAGCTTTTGGGCTGTTTGAGTTATCTCCTTTTGGTTCGGCTAGTTTGGGGCAGGTTCATTACGCTATCTATGAGGGAGAGAATTTAGCTATCAAGATACAGTATCCAGGAGTAGCCAAGAGTATCAAGAGTGATATAGGCATACTCAAGTTTGCTATAGCTAGATTTGCAAAAGGTAAAAATATCGACCATATCATAGATGAGATTAGCGATAGACTCTATGAGGAGGTGGACTATCTGCACGAAGCCCAAAACTTAAAGTACTTCTACCAAAATCTTAACCACCCTCATATAGTCGTACCAGAGTTGATAGAGGAGTTGTCTACCAAGATGCTGCTAGCTACTTCACTGATAAGAGGTATAAACCTAGAGCAGTTTTTGGCTTCCAATCCTCCTCAATCACTTAGAGACCACTATGCACAGATACTCTTTGATAGCTTCTTTATCACGCTATACAAGCTCAAAAGGGTACATGCAGACCCAAATCCCGGGAACTTTATCTTTATGGATAATGAAAAGTTGGGTATGATAGATTTTGGATGTATCAAGGTGGTAGATGATGAGTTCTTGGATAGCTATACTACACTTCATCTCTCACTAATGGATAGTGTAGATGATGAGGAGGTAGTGACTCAGTACCTAGCACTAGATATGATAGACAGAGACTCACCCAAAAAGATGCTGAAGTTTTACCAGAAGGTCATCAAACCACTCGACTCTATCTATATAGAGATATTTCTAGAAGATAACTATAGCTTCAAAGAGCATAATGACTTCTCCAGGAGAGGTTTTGAGGCTATTATGAAGGTACAAAAACAGCAGATAGACTCAGTACACAAACTCAACCAAGAGTATATCTTTTTAGACCGTACACTGCTAGGCTACTATACTATCTTTGAGAGGATGGGAGCAGCAATAGATACTAAGTTTGCTAAAGATATGATGAAGCGATACCAAAGGAGTACCAAATGATACCAACCGCACCGATCAAAAACCCATTGGATAATCTATCACTGATTTTGACGATACTTAGTGTCAGCTTTACTCTAGCCATCATCAAAAACTTAGCACCCTATAGTCTAGTGGCTAGTTGGGATATCATATCCTACCTGCTACTACTCCTGCCTCTCGGTCAGATGATATATAGCAGAGAGATAGCAAATCCATTTGCCAAGTGGATAGTACCGTTTATTTTTATATTGATAGGTGATGCATTTTACTACAACAATGAACTAGCCTCAGAACTCCTGCCACCTGTGATCTACATAATGATAGGCATACTCTATCTAGGCAGCAGACAATCTATGGACTATTTTTTTCAAGTATTGATACCAAAGCTAAGTCACACTTTTGGGATATTTGGGGCTATTGGCATACTGATAAAACCTATCTTGTCTCTACAGAAGTATAGAGAGGAGATGTTCAAAAATAGACTCTATATGCGTATAGGGTTAGCTATGGTGATAACTCTGCCTGTAATGGCTCTCTTTCTAGCTCTTTTTATGGCATCAGATCCGAACTTTAGCCACTTTATAGAGGATATCTTCTCCTTTACCAATCCATTTGAGTCTAAAGATATATTTACTATACCTATACTGTTTTTCCTCTTTTTGGTCATCTATGGCTATGCACTCTCCAATGATAGCAGTAGGATTATCAACCTAGACACCAATCCATTTGATCCTATCGTCATAGGTATATTTTTAGGTATGCTCAACCTCTTGTTTGTCAGCTTTCTGCTCTTTCAGCTAGCATATATATTTGGCGGCGAGAGCTATATCAATGAGACTGGACTCAACATAGCATACTATGCAAGAGAGGGTTTCTTTCAGTTGGCTACTGTTATGAGTATAGTCATCATTATATTTCTGGTGGTTATCTACAGGTACAAAAATGAGAAGTTAACTGCTCTGATGATGAGTGGATTGATGCTGCAGACGATGATAATGGGCTATGCATCACTCAAAAAGATGCATCTCTACCAGTCACTCAAAGGTGCTACAGTGCTACGATACTATGTGGAGTGGTTCGACTATATGCTACTGCTACTGCTGCTGACGGGTATCATCTACCTCTTTACAAAGCGACCATTTTATCAGATGCTCAACCTCGTGGCTATTGTAGGATTGGTCTCATTTGCTACAGTGGCATCAGTCAATATAGATGGTATGGTAGCCAGACAAAACATAGCCCAATTTGCCAATGCCCCCAAAGAGCTAGATAGGGAACTGCTATCAACTCTCTCTATAGATGCACTCCCCTATCTCCATGAGGTAGATGTAAAGATAAGTATATCCCCCTACAGACAGAGAGATTGCAGTAAGTTTAGCAACTACAACATAGGATACTGTAACAAACTAGCCAAATATGGATATAAGAATATCAATTTGCTTAGAGATTGGAGTGTTCGCCAGAGAAGTGATAGAGTATATTGATTAGTGTACTGCTGTAGTTTGGGTTACCACGAAGATCGTGGTAACATAAAATTATTTCTTTTCAGAGTCAGATTTTTTCTTCTTGCTCTCTTTTTGCTTTTTAGATGCCTTTTTATGGACATCATTTTGGATATTTTTGCTCAGTGCCGGACCTACACCTTTGACCTCTTCTAAATCTGCAAAAGATTTGAATGGTGATTTTTTTCTCTGTTCGATGATAGCATCAGCCTTCTTCTCTCCTATACCATTGATCTTCATCAACTCATCTTTGGAGGCTTTATTAACCTCTTTGACACTCATACCAAATGCTGTAGTCACAGCAAATATCAATACAACTGCCATCAACTTTTTAATCATACACTTACTCCTAATATTAAATTTATAAACTAAATAAGATTTTACACTAATTTAACTTACAAAATCAATATCTTGAGAGAGAAACTTTTTTATCTCAATTCTCTCTGACTTAAATTCAATTGGATATAATACTACAATATTTATCAAAAGGTACAAAACTATGTCTATCTCTGTTGTTATTCTCGCTGCCGGACAAGGCACACGAATGAAATCATCAACTCCTAAAGTTTTGCATGAAATCTCCGGGAAACCTATGCTTTTCCATACTATTGATGCGGCAGAGAACTTTTCTGATGATATCACAGTAGTACTCTATCATCAAGCCAAACGCATAGAGAGTGCTATCAACGCCAACTATGATACGATACGCTTTCATATACAAGATGCCGAACAGTTCCCTGGTACAGGCGGTGCAATGAGGGGAGTGACATCCAGACATGAACGAGTACTGATCCTCAATGGAGATATGCCACTTATCACAGAGGATTCACTACATCTACTCACCACAGGAGATGCAGATATCAACATGAGTGTCATAGAGATGGATGACTCTAGTGGATATGGTCGTGTGATCATCGATGGAGATAGTGTCAGAGAGATCATCGAAGAGAAAGATTGTACTGCTGAACAAAAAGAGGTTAAAAGCGTAAATGCCGGTATCTATGCTGTCAAGAGAGAGCTGCTCGACAGATATATACCTGCCCTGAGCAGTGACAATGCACAAGCAGAGTACTACCTCACCGATATCATCAAGATGGCTGTGGATGAGGAGAAAACTATCCACCCTGTCTATGTTAAAGAGGAGGAGTTCAAGGGTGTCAACTCCAAGCTGGATTTGTCCAAGGCAGAGGAGATCATGCAGGGACGCATCAAGAGAGAACTGATGATGGCAGGAGTCATTATGAGACTGCCCGATACGATCTATATCGATTGTCGTGCCAAGTTTGAAGGAGAGTGCATAATAGACAATGGTGTGACTATCCAAGGCTCATCTCTCATCGTAGATTCACATATAAAGACACACTCCGTCATAGAAGACGCAACTATCAAAAACAGTGATATAGGTCCGATAGCTAGAATCCGTCCACAGAGCAAGATCATCGATACACATATAGGTAACTTTGTCGAAGTAAAAAAGTCTACACTCACAGGAGTCAAAGCCGGTCACCTCTCCTATATCGGAGATGCGACTATAGATGAGGGGAGCAACATAGGAGCCGGAGTTATCACATGCAACTATAACGGCAAAGAGAAATTTCAAACCACCATCGGCAAAAATGTTTTTGTCGGAAGCGATACACAGCTAGTAGCTCCTGTCACTATCGAAGATGATGTTATCATCGCAGCAGGTACAACAGTAGCCAAAGATATAGCCCAAGGCGAATTGGCGATATCCAGAGTACCGCTCAAGATAGTTTCCGGCTTCTTTTATAAGTTTTTCAAGATATAGAGAGGAGTAAAAAGATGCAATTTGACCTAAAAGAGAGATCCATTCTACTCGGTGTCACTGGCAGTATTTCAGCCTACAAAGCATGTGACATAGTTAGGCTTTTTATCAAAGCAGGTGCCAAAGTCTATGTCGTCATGACCCCTAGTGCGACACGGTTTGTCTCTGCATTGACATTTGAAGCACTCACACGAAACCCTGTACTCACGCAGGATAGCGAGAGTTGGAGCTCAAACCTCAACCATATAGAGATAGGTAAGAGGTGTGATGTTTTTCTCATCGCTCCTGCTACAGCCAATACGATCAATAAACTCAGCAAAGGGATCGCAGACAATATCCTGCTAGAGAGTGCATTGGCATTTGCAGGCAAGATAGTGATCGCACCGGCTGCCAATACTCAAATGCTAAAAAACCACTATACAGTCGGCAGTCTAAAGATGCTAGCTGTCAATGACTACACCATAGTCGAACCTCAAGAGAAGGTACTAGCCTGTGGCGACATAGGCAGCGGTGCATTGGCAGACCCTCAAGAGATATACATGCAGACCCTGCAGGTACTTTTAGAAGATCCATTTTGGAAAGATCGCCGTGTAGTTATCACAGGTGGTGGTACACGCGAAAAGATCGATGAGGTACGCTACCTCTCCAACTTTTCCAGTGGCAAAATGGCAAAAGCTCTAGTGCTTGCCCTATATGGTAGAGGTGCCGATATATGCTATATCACGACCACAGGAAGCGAAGGCTTGCCATCTGATATCTATGTCATAGAGGTTGAGGATAGCAGAGAGATGCTCGACTACACGGTAGATGCTATCCGTGTAGCCAAAAAAGGGAAGATGAGTAGACCGACGATGAGTAGCAGCGATCCTGTACACCTCATACAAAAGGAGCCATACCTCTTTATGGCAGCAGCTGTCTCTGACTACAGACCCAGCTTTCCACAAAAGGGTAAATTGAAAAAATCCCTACTAGGAGACCCATGGTCACTGGAGTTGAAACAGACAGATGATATACTCAGCTCTCTCAACAGTGAGGGGATACAGATCGTTGCATTCAAAGCAGAGATGGACAGTGAAAATGGTCTCGACAATGCCAAAGCACTTCTGGAGCAGAAGGGTGCTGATGGGGTCTGCTACAACTATCTAAAAGATAGCAGTAGCTTCGGCAGAGAAGATAATGAGATCACATTTATCACAAAAGATCACGAGATACCCTTGGGCAGGAGTGACAAACTATCTCTGGCTTTGAGGATCATAGAGAGAGCAAAAGAGCTCTCGTCATGAGTAAAAATAGTCTTAAAAACTTGGCGATCATCATGGATGGCAATGGACGATGGGCCAAACAGCGGGGTTTCAAGCGTACAAAAGGGCATGAAGCAGGAGCAGAGATTGTCCGTGATATCACCACATATTGTGCAAACCACCCCACGATAGAGTCAGTCACACACTACGCCTTCAGTACAGAAAACTGGAAGCGTCCTAAACTCGAAGTAGAATTTTTGACCAAACTACTCCAACGCTACCTCCAAAAAGAGATCGAGACATACCAGAGAGAAAGTATCCGCTTTATAGCTATCGGGGATCTCTCAAAGTTTTCCGCTAAACTGCAAGAGACCATAGAGATAACCCAGGAGGAGACATATACCAACACAAAACTGACACAGATATTGGCACTCAACTACGGTGGACGAGATGAGATCGTAAGAGCTGTCAACAGAGTATTGGAGTCTGGCGATACCGTCTCTGAGACGACGATAGGTGAAGCACTCGATACACCCTATCAGGATATCGATCTGCTCATTCGCACAAGCGGTGAACAGAGACTCTCAAACTACCTTCTATGGCAGTTGAGCTATAGCGAACTAGCCTTTACAGAGACTCTATGGCCCGATTTTAACACTACTGAGCTAGAGATGATAATAGATAATTTTGAAAACCGAAACAGACGATATGGAGGAGTATAAATGGATATGGTTTTTATAACTTTAGGAGTTTTTATTTTGGGAACATTGATAGGCTCTTTTCTCAATGTAGTGATCTATCGCATCCCCAAAGAGGAGAGTATAGTCTTTCCGGCTTCCCACTGTCAAAGCTGTCAAACACCACTCAAGTGGTATCACAATATCCCGATACTCTCTTGGCTATCTCTAGGTGGCAAATGTGCTTTCTGCAAAGAGTCCATATCCAAACAGTACCCCTCAGTTGAGTTCATCACAGGTTTGATCTTTGTAGTACTATTTTTGAAGTTGGGATTAGTCTGGTATCTACCTTTTATACTCGCCTCATTTACCGCACTCTTTGCTCTGGTGATGATAGATTTCAAATACTATGCAGTACCTGATTCAGTCAACTTCTTTGCACTTGCTATGGCACTGATACAGCCTGACTTTATGACAGCTGCGATAGATGCTGCTATAGCGGCTCTAGCTCTCTTCTTGCTTGGATTGAGTGTCAGTTTTGTCGCAAAAAAGGAGGCTATGGGCAGTGCCGATGTGATCGTCGCAGGTACTATGGCAGCTCTTTTAGGATTTCCGAACTTCTTCGTTGCACTCTTTCTCTCAGCACTATTGGCGATGATCCCTTCGCTTTTGGCGAAAGATACTATGGTGCCTTTCGTCCCATTTTTAGCACTAGCGACCTTCATCGTCTATCTATTTGATGCAGAGACGGGAATGATACTCAACTGGATCATGTATGGTTAGTGTCAGAAGCTATCTATCCGCCAATTTTACCAAGACATTTTTGACGGTTTTTATCCCATTTTTTTTCATCGTATCGCTCGTCTATCTGGTTAAAATTTCTATACTTACATCCAAGATACAGATCACATTTCCTGAACTGTTGCAACTCTTTGGCTACTCAATACCCACTATTATCTTCCATACACTGCCTATCTCTTTTATCGCTAGTGTTGCTACCACACTACAGAGACTCTCCATCGACAATGAACTGATCGCTCTCTTCTCTCTGGGTCTGCCTGCACGAAGAGTGATGTATCCGCTCATAGCTGTTGCATTTCTATTTTCGACACTACTGATGATCATCTCATTTGCGACAATGCCCCAGACAAATCAACTCTACAATGCATTCAAAGATAGCAAAAAATCAGAGATGACATTCAATATTATCCCGGAAGAGTTCGGTCAAAAATTTGGTCGATACTACATCTATATCATGGAAGAGGAGGAGGGCAAATTTAACAATACTGTCATATACTATCAAGATGACAACCACTCCGACCAAATCCTCTCGGCCGATAGAGGAGAGATGTTAAATGAAAATGGTATCTTCTCACTGGTACTTTATGATGGCAAAGGGTACACTTTTGATAAAGATATCATTCAGCAGATCAACTATGAAAAATTGCAAACCTTTGACTCTCTCAACAATCACAACACAAAGATATATGATGTAAGCTCCTACTGGAGACAATCCATGACCGATGATCAGAGAAAAAGGAAAATGCTTTTTTATGCTTTCATAGGACTTATTCCCCTGCTTTCACTCTATATGATAGCAGCCTTCTCTATCATCAACCCACGATACCAGAAGGGTCACTCATTTACTGTTATCGGTCTAACTACAGGGTTGTTCTACTTTTTGGCCTCTTCGCTAGACAAGTTCGGAACCAAGGAGTTGCTCGTACTTGTCTCTATCTCTTCGCTGCTTTTAGGTCTCTGGCTTTTCTATCGTAGAGTAGATCGATACTTTTGATGCGTGTCAAAGCGGTAATCGCATACGATGGCAGCTTCTTTCGAGGCTTTCAGAAACAGACCAAAACTCAAAACACTATCACCACAGCCATCGAATCAGCCCTCAAATCACTCCATATCCATAGTGATACTGTAGGCAGCGGCAGGACAGATACCGGTGTTCACGCAACCGGACAGGTGATACATTTCGATCTGCCTGATTTTTGGGTAGACCTAGAGAGACTACAGAGAGAACTCAACCGCAAACTTAAACATATTCGCATCAAACACATCACACAGACCAGTGATACATTTCACGCTAGATTCTCAGCCAAAAGGCGTATCTATCGCTATATTTTCAAGCGACAGAGACCCTCTATCTTCGAAGAGAACCATATAGCACACTACCCTGCTTTTGATACGAGAAGAGTGCAACAGGCACTCCAAGCTTTTGAGGGAGAGCATGATTTTCGATACTTTTATAAAACAGGTTCTCATGCACATACAACCATCAGAGAGATATACAAAACCAACTACAAACAGTTTGGAGATTACCATATACTCTATTTTGAAGCCAATGGATTCCTAAGAGCACAAGTCAGGATGATGATAGATGCTGCGATGAAGTGTGCAAATGGTGATATAACACTAAAGATGCTAAAAGAGCAGATCGACACTACCCACCACCACACCACCTCCCTCGCCCCTCCCTCAGGACTCTATTTGGCTCGTATCATTTATGGGTAAAGAGTTAGGAATATAAATCCATATTGTACATTATGATGGTAGAAGCGATGACCACATCATTAATATAAATCGTATCAAATTCATTGTTATTGCTACGAGATACTCTCTTCCCAGGCATCAAATGATTCATCAAAATAGACAATTCTCTGCTTTTTGAACTCAACAGTGGAGTATAGTTTGCCATATTCAGTCAATCCATTCTCTTTTGCCATCTCCTCTATGAGAGCATCGCACTCCTCTTGGGTTTTGGCATGAACCATTGCGAAAAGGTTGTATCGCCAATTTGGATAACTTGGTCTGAGATAGCAGTGACTAACAGCTGAGAAGTTTGCCAACTCTCTACCCATCTCTTCAGCACTCTCTTCCGGAGCCACCCAAACACTCATAGCGTTGGCACCAAAGCCAGCTTTTCTATGGTTGAGGATAGTGGCAAAACGACGCATCACACCACTCTCTTTGAGCTCGTTGGCTATATCAAAGAACTCATCATAACTAAGACCTAATTTTTCAGTTGCTCTCTTGAATGGCTCCTCTGTTACCTCTATATCTCTCTGCAGCTCTTTGATGACAGAGATATGCAGAGGAGTTAGATCGATCTCTTTGAAGGCTAGTTTTTTAAGCTTCTCTTTTTTGGCTCTTTTTCCTGTCGTATCCATCTTTACTGATATCTTAAACATCTTTAGCGTCGGAAGGATGATAAAATCCTCTGCACCAGTCTGTCCGGCTAAAATCTCTATAGTTTTCTCTAGTCCAAATCTGCTATCTGGAGCAACTGCCATAGTAAACCATACATTATAGTCATGATTGCGAAGATAATTATGGCTTACGCCTGGGTGTGCATTGATAATTTCGGCTGCTCTATCTATCTGATCTTCGGCTACCTTGAAGGCTACTAGTGAAGATTTATATCCCAATCTCTTGGTATCAAATATTGCAGAAGTTTGTCTGATGATCTTCTCATCTTTGAGTTTTTGTACCATATCGATGATCTCTTGAGGAGTAGTATCAAGCTCTTTTGCTAATATATGAAAGGGTTTTTCTGCCATTGGAAAGGCATTTTGCATTTGGTAGAGTAGTTCATCTTGCATTATTGATCCATTATAATAAAATATGATGCATTATAATGTTTTTAAAAGTTAGCTTGTTGACATGTATCAACACAAATAGATAAAACTTTTGATACATTACTAAATGTGACAAAAATGATCGTCTAAAAGGAGTTGAATGTCGTTTTTTCCTATCTATATGGATATGAGTGACTTGAATATACTACTTATTGGTGGAGGGAAAATCGCAACAGAAAAGCTAGAAAAATTGGTTGATTTTACCGATAAGATTACCGTTGTCAGCCAGGAGGTAACTCCAGAGGCTCAAGAGTTGATAGATGACAACTGCCTGATACTAGAACAGAGGCTCTATAGAGAGGGTGATATCAGTGGATTTGATATAGTGATCGTAGCTACAGATACTGTCGATCTTCACAAAGCTATATATGAAGAGTCCAGAGGAACAAGGGTATTGGTCAATAGTGTCGATGATACAGCGTATTGCGACTTTATCTTTCCATCCTATATCAAACGAGGTGATTTGACAATCTCATTTTCAACATCAGGAGCTTCACCTGCATTTGCCAAGCAGATAAGGTACTATTTTGAAGAGGTGATTCCCAGCAATGTGGATGAGTTTCTCCAAAAGATGAAAGCACTTCGCAGTGAACTCCCAAAAGGAAAAGAGCGTATGCTGAAGTTTGAAGAGATGGTCAAGGAGTATATCTCTAAAAATTTTAGATAAGATCATGACAAGCTTTATAAATTGACATATATCAATCTTTTTTAAGTAAAAGAGGACTACAATACGGCTACTTAATTATAGGAGTTAATAATGAATATTATTGCAAAACCAAATACAGCAGAAGAGTTTACCCCTGAAGGTTCAACTGTACCATTTTTTAAATATACTATTGATGGAAGTCAAATCATTGAGTTTGATACCTCCAAGTGCGGTCCTCCCGAACCTATGGTCAATGCTATGATAGGATTGAAGATGGTAGATGAAGATACCAGCCTTTTGATGATCAACCACAAAAGCCCCGGAGGGTTGATCAATAAAATAGGTGATAACTATGATATAGAGAGTGTCGATACTCCTGATGGTGGAGTGCAACTTCTCTTTAGTTACAAATCAGGAGAGAGCGAGCAAGCAAACCTCAATGACAACAGATGTGACGGATAACCCTGTAGATGTTTAGTGTATCTAAGGATTATGCTCCGCCATTTAAAATGGTTTCACCTTTCTTCTGGATAGGATCTATCTTTTATCTATTGGGAACAGTTTTTCTACTTTTCCTAGATCCAGAGGTAGGTCATTTCGATTTGGCAATTGCCGGATGGGTTCACTGGTTTCTTCTGGGCTTTATGATGATGATCATTTTTGGAGCGATGGCACAGCTGGTACCTGTCGTGGTCGAGGTGGGACACTTCTCAGTTGACCTCTATTATGTCATTTGGCCGCTACTGCTGACTGGCACTATTGTCATGAGTATGGGGTTTTGGTTTGTACCATCGATCCTCCCTTATGGTGGGTTGATAGTGTTGATTGCGATGATTATCTTTCTATTTGATACACTAATGACTCTAAGAAAAGTGACAAATATCACACTCACAGTCAAAACAGTCATAGCATCCAACCTCTTCTTGTTGGCAGGTATAATTACAGGTTTTATTATCTCTTTAGCCATAGGTGGTGGATTAGAGGTAGATATAGGCAGATGGCTTGCCTCTCATGCAGTTATGGTTTTAGGCGGATATGTCACACTGACCATAATGGGACTCTCTCTCATACTATTGCCTATGTTTGGACTATCTCACGGTTTTGATGAGAGACCTATCAACCGCGCATTTCAGCTGATGGTATATGGTGTTATATTTCACTTTATTGCTACCTTAATCGACTGGGATTTTGGTCGATTTGCAGCTATGTTTGTGATGTTTGCTTCGGTGAGTTTCTATCTCTATCAAGTGGTCATCATCTACAAAACAAGAGCCAGAAAAGAGAATGATGTCTGGGCAAAATCTATGTTTTTTGGTTATAGCTCTTTGACATTTTCATTGATCCTCGGAGTTATCTATACACTTTTGGGAGGGGAGAATATACTACTCTCTGCCTCATGGTTTTTGATCATGGGGTTCTTCTCATTTCTGATCAATGGCCATCTCTACAAGATCATACCATTTCTTGTATGGTTTGAACGATACAGTCCACTAGTGGGCAAAGAGAGAGTTCCTATGCTCAATGAGATGTTGCCCCATAGAATGGCTCGTTTTGAGTTTATCTTCTCTGCTGTGGGTGTTGCTATAGCAGGTATCGGTATTTTGACAGGCAGCGGAGATCTCTTCAAAGGCGGAGTCACCTTGATTATAGCAGGAGCAGGTTTTATGCTAATGAGTGTAAAATGGATGCTCAATTATGGAAAAATTGAAAATTAGGAACTTTACAAGAACAAGTCAGATGGGTAGAATTGTTTTTGGGAGGTTCCTTAGAGACAGAAAAATGGAGAATATACTATGTGTACTATAACAAAAGAGGATGTTTTTGCTGCGATCAGCACCGTTATCGATCCTGAGGTAGGATTTAACCTTGTCGAAATGGGATTGATCTATAATGCGATCATAGAAGAGTCTTGCAATATCAAGGTAATCATGACCCTTTCAACACGCGGTTGTCCGCTGCATCAAATGATCGTCCAATGGGTTAAAGAGGCTGTAGAGAAACTTGATGGTGTAGGTGTTATAGAGGTGGAAGTGGTTTGGGAACCAGCTTGGAATATCTCTATGGCAGATGACAATGTCAAAAATGCACTAAATGGTTAATCATCAATAAAATTGAACAAAAACCTTTATATGTACTTTTTAACAAAATAAGATAATTTTACTCTTATTTTATTTACGAACGATAAGTTGTATATTTGGCTTATAATTGATATAAATCAACTATAACCTTACTTCTAAAATGATATGATAATCAGGTATATTTGTATAATCTACTATCGTTAGATTTGCAAATTCCAAAAACTAAAGGAGGCTATATGTCAGTAAGTAGACGTGACTTTTTAAAAAGTTCAGCAGCGGTAGCAGCAGCGGGAGCTGTAGGGATCTCTGTCCCTCAGGAAGCGCAAGCAGCAGCAGCCAAGGCAGAATCAGATTGGAGATGGGATAAGGCAGCTTGTCGTTTCTGTGGTACGGGTTGTGGTATTATGCTAGCGACCAAAGGCGGAAAGATCGTAGCAGTCAAGGGAGACCCTGCAGCACCGGTAAATAGAGGTCTTAACTGTATTAAGGGTTACTTTAATGCAAAGATCATGTATGGTGCCGATAGACTTAAGACTCCTCTTTTAAGAGTAAATGACAAGGGTGAGTTTGATAAAAAAGGTAAATTTAAACCTGTTAGCTGGAAGAGAGCATTTGATGAGATGGAAGTCCATATCAAAAAAGCACTCAAAGCTAGTGGTCCTGAAGGTGTAGCGGTATTTGCTTCCGGGCAATATACTGTTATGGAAGGGTATGCTGCTCAGAAGTTGATGAAGGGTGGATTCCGTTCAAATGCTATCGATCCTAATGCTCGTCACTGTATGGCATCAGCAGTTGTTGGTTTCTATCAGACATTTGGTATTGATGAGCCGTCAGGATGTTATGATGATATCGAGCTTACTGATACAGTAGTCTCATGGGGATCTAATATGGCTGAGATGCACCCTATTCTCTGGTCTCGTGTTACAGATAGAAAACTATCCAACCCGGGCAAAGTAAAAGTAGTCAATATCTCTACCTATACACATAGAACTTCTGACCTCGCTGATATTGAGATCATCTTCTCTCCAAGTACTGACTTGGCACTCTGGAACTATATCGCTCGTGAAATTGTTATGAGAGATGATGCTGAGAAGATTATCGATTGGGATTTTGTTAAAAAACATATGGTATTTGCAGCTAGTCCTAGCAATATCGGTTATGGTATGAGAAGAGCTGGTGAGAAGTCTCTTACACCTGTCAGACCTGATGGTTCAGCTGGTAAATACTCTGCACTTGAGATGCAAACTATCAACAAAGAGATGAAGAAAAAAGTCTCTGCAAAAGAGGCACCTGCACTTGAACCTTATGGTTACAAAGAGGGTGATGAGATGGAGCATATCCCAGGCACTCTGAAGCACTGGGAGATCTCATTTGAAGAGTACAAAAAGTCACTTGAGCCATATACACTTGACTATACAGCCAAGATCGCCAAAGGTGATCCAAACGAAGATATAGAAGAGTTCAAGAAAAAGCTTCAAGCACTTGCTGATCTCTACATCGAAAAAGGCAGAAAAGTTGTCTCCTTCTGGACAATGGGTATGAACCAGCACACTAGAGGTACTTGGGTCAATACACTTTCGTACAATGTTCACTTTATGCTCAACAAGCAGGCGAAACCAGGTGACGGTGCATTCTCATTGACTGGTCAACCTTCAGCTTGTGGTACAGCTAGAGAAGTAGGAACATTCTGTCACAGATTGCCGGCAGATATGATGGTCAAAAATCCTAAGCATAGAAAAATAGTAGAGAGTGGTTGGAAGATTCCTGCCGGTACACTGAACCCTGTAGGTAATCAGCACATCATGAAGATCCATAGAGATATCGAAGATGGTGTTGTTAAGTTTGCTTGGGTAAATGTCTGTAACCCTTATATGGATACAGCATCTGCTACACACTGGATCAAAGCTGCTAGAGAGATGGATAACTTCATCGTTACCTCTGATGGATATCCAGGTATTTCAGCAAAAGTTTCAGACCTCGTTCTACCATCAGCGATGATCTATGAGAAGTGGGGTGGATATGGAAATGCTGAGCGTCGTACACAACTATGGAGACAGCAGGTACTTCCTGTAGGTGCTGCAATGTCAGATACTTGGCAGTGGGTAGAGCTCTCCAAGAGATTTACAGTCAAGGATCTCTGGGGTGAGTATACACTCAGAAACAAAAAAGTTCTTCCAGATGTAATCGCAGATGCCAAGAAATTGGGCTACAACGATGACACAACGATGTATGAGATCCTCTTTGCAAATGAGAGAGCAAAATCATATAAGTCAGATACGACAAAGTTCCCAGAGAAAGGCTATGACGATACAGAAGTACTCGGAGATAGCAGAAATATCAATGGTAGTGATGGCAAACCTTGGAAGGGTTATGGATTTATGATCCATGAGTACCTATTTGAAGAGTATGCCGACTTTGGTAGAGGTCATGCACATGACTTGGCACCATTCAATGTTTATCACAAAGTTAGAGGACTTAAGTGGCCTGTTGTCGATGGCAAAGAGACACAGTGGAGATTTAATGTCAAATACGACCCATATGCGGCAAAAGCCAACCCAGGCGGTGACTTTGCATTCTATGGTACATTGGCAAAGGCTTTGGCACAAGGTGATTTGAAAGGCATCAAAGACAAAAAGAAAAAACCTCTTCCAAATAAAGCAAAAATATATGCCAGACCATATATGGATCCACCAGAGATGCCAGATGCAGACTACAATATGTGGCTCTGTACAGGGCGTGTTCTTGAGCATTGGCACTCAGGTACGATGACGATGAGAGTTCCTGAACTATATCGTGCAGTTCCTGAAGCACTCTGTTATATGAATCCAAAAGATGCTAAAGAGCAAGGCTTCAAAAATGGTCAACTTATCTGGGTTGACTCAAGAAGAGGCAAGGTCAAAGCGAGAGTAGAGACTAGAGGTCGTAACAGACCATCACAGGGCTTGGTATTTGTACCTTGGTTTGATGAGAAAGTCTTTATCAACAAAGTTTGTCTTGATGCGACATGTCCAATGTCAAAACAGACAGACTTCAAAAAATGTGCAGTCAAACTGTATAAAGTTTAAGTAAAAGGATAAGAGAGTGGAAAAAGAGGTCAAAAAAGTCCAAATCACCGAACGACGAAGGTTCTTTACCAATGTTGCACAAGGTGCTGGACTAGGGGTTATGGGTGGATTACTCTGGGCAGGTTATGCAGAGAAAGCCAAGGGTTCTATCCTCACCATGAGACCTCCTGCTGCACTCCCTGAAAAAGATTTTTTAAGAACATGTATCAAGTGCGGACTCTGTGCCGAAGCTTGCCTCAACAGAGATAGCAATGTAGATAAAGAGACCGGCAAACAGAGACCCGGTACACTCAAGATAGCCAAAGCTCAAGATGATGCGACCATAGGAACACCATTTTTTGTACCCATGGATGTACCATGTTATATGTGTGAAGATATCCCATGTGTACCAGTATGTCCGACAGGAGCACTAGATCCTGCCTTGGTGACTGATAAAAATGGAGAGCTTGATTTTAGGATGATGGATATGGGTATCGCGGTAGTCGATCCCAACTCCTGTATCGCCTTTTGGGGCATACAGTGTGATGCTTGCTATCGTGCCTGTCCTCTTATGGATGAAGCGATCAAACTTGAGTATGGCAGAAATGAGAGAACTGGCAAACATGCCTTCTTGATGCCTGTCATAGTGATGGATATCTGTACAGGGTGCGGCTTGTGTGAAAAAGCTTGCGTTACAGAGAAGCCAGCGATATTTATGCAGCCTAGAGAGTTGGCACTTGGAAAACCGGGTGATCACTATGTCAAAGGATGGGATCAGAAGGATCAAGAGAGAGTAGCAAATCAGAGTGACAAGGATATGACTACTCATGGAGAACGAAGTCAAGAAGATGCAACAGACTATCTAAATGAAGGAGTGAGTTTTGAGTAGTTATAAATATCTCATCCTTAGAAGAGTCAGTCAGATTACACTTCTGGTACTCTATTTTGGTGCAAATGCCTTTGGTTGGAGTATACTTTCAGGTACGCTATCGAGCTCTTTGATCCTAGATACGATACCGCTTAGTGATCCATTTGCCATTTTGCAAATGTTAGCAGCAGGTGCTGCACTTGCACTTGATGTTATATTGGGAGCGATTATCATCGTACTCTTCTATGCAGTTATCGGGGGAAGAGCTTTCTGTAGCTGGGTCTGTCCTGTCAACTTGGTAACCGATGCAGCCAACTGGCTAAGACGGAAACTATACATAGACAAAATCGAACGCAAGTTATGGGTGAGCAGAAATCTGCGTTACTATATGCTTGTACTTGCATTGGTGGTCTCTTTTGTGACAGGTATGGCAGCATTTGAAGTCATCTCTCCGATTACGATTTTCAATCGTGGTGTTATCTTTGGTTTTGGAGCAGGAGCAGGATTGCTAGTGGCGATCTTCTTCTTTGATCTCTTTGTTCTTAAAAATGGATGGTGCGGACATATCTGTCCGCTAGGTGGTGTACACTCTATCATAGGAAAGTACAGTCTCTTTAGGGTTGATCACAACAGTGAAAACTGTACACTCTGTATGAAGTGTAAAGATGTCTGTCCTGAAGTACAAGTACTCAATATGATCGGGAAACGCAGCGAAGATGTAGCGATGCAAGAGTGCACCAACTGCGGAAGATGTGTCGATGTCTGTGATGACGATGCACTAGAGTTTCATATCCGCAACTATATAAAAAAATAAACCGGGAGGTATACAATGAGAATATTAGTTAAAATAGCACTGAGTTCACTGCTTGTGATATCAGGTCTCTATGCAGCAGAAAAAGCTGATGTAGTTGATATCAATAAAAAAGCAAGTAATGCAGAGAGAATTAAACAAGAGAGTCTTAGCAATAGAGGATCTGTAAGTGAATTATCACTTGGATTGAGAAAGACTGATCTATACTCTGAAGAGAAAGATACAGAGGGTGCTCAGGCAGACTATAGCCGACCTGCACCTGGATCTGCAACTCTATTTGAGAGAGCTTTTGTTAATGCACCCCCTATGATTCCACATAGTGTAGAGGGTCTTCTTCCTATCACAACAGACAATAACCAGTGTCTCGGCTGTCATATGCCGGATGTAGCCAAGGGTGTAGGTGCAACTGCTATTCCCTCTTCGCACTTCACCAACTATAGACCTGTTACAGTCATAGAAGAGGGTAAAGTAGTAAAAGAGGGTAAAGAGTTAGGATCTACAAATACTAGTGATGTTCTTATCGCTGTTACGACTAAAACCGAGTCTCTCTATCAGGGTAGATTTAACTGCTCACAGTGTCATGCCCCACAGGCAAAAATAGATGCTGCTGTAGGAAATACATTCCAGGGTGATTTTGGTGAAGGAGATATCCTAAAATCACACTCTAGTTTGGCAGATGCTATGAATGAAGGTGTTGAATAGTGGCATCCCGTCGCGATTTCTTCACTGCATTTCGCAAACCAGCTGATCTAATCAGCGACAAAGCTTCTAGGGAGGATCTGATTGTCAGACCTCCCTATGGCTCTAATGAGTCTCTTTTTCAGAGTGAGTGTCCTAGCTGTGAAAGTCAGGCATGTGTCACTTCTTGTGAACAAGAGATTATTATTATCCGTGCAGACAAAACCCCAATGCTAAACTTTAACAAAACAGGTTGTACTTTTTGTGAAGATTGTGCCGAAGCTTGCCCTGTGGCTGTACTGACTCTAGATCACCACCATACCGCCCAACAGATAAATGCCAGTTTCCGTATATCAACTGAAGGTTGTGTTGCACATCACGGTGTTGTCTGCTTCTCTTGCAAAGAGCCATGTATCGATGATGCCATACTATTTAACGGGATGTTCAATCCAGTAATAGATGATGGAAAATGCACAGGATGCGGCTACTGCTTGGGGAGATGTCCTACTCAAGCCATCACCTATCTGGCAAATGAAATTGCTACAATTTCAAATGAAAACATAGAGGAGAATATATGACCATAGATCAACTAAAGAGGAGCTTTCCCAAGCTTATGAGTAGAGTGCCTGAAGATACAGACCAATTGAGATATATTCTTGTCATTGATGAGAACTACAATGATGTAGACTCTGACGAATTTGATGCTATTGATCCTGAGGATTACAACTACCTGATCTATCTGACAGATCTGCTACAGGAGAGTATAGGAGAGGAGATTTTTGCATCACTGCCCGATATATATGAGAAGAGTGAAATATTTTCAAACTTTTATGCATCACAAGAGGATCTCTATGGTGTTATGACTAGAGAAGATGAAGAGGGCATAACTCGTGTCGTCCTAGGTGAGATTGAGCAGATACTCTAAGGTAAAACAATGAAACAACTACTCCTTTTTTATATGACACTGATGACTGCACTTTTTGGACAAACCTTAGCACCGCTGCATGAGATGAAAGCCAGTGGCATAGTGTATGATATTGTTGCTGATGAACAGTATCTCTATGCAGGTACCGGTCATGGTGAGCTACAGATCTTTGACCACCATACACAGCAGTTGGCTAAAACTATCATATTGCCTAAGATCAAAGACTTTATGGGTGACGAGATCTACCCCAAAGTATTCTCTGTCGATCACCTCAATGGGAAATATCTTCTTATGAGTGAAGGAAAGTCCGGATATCGAAATCTATATATACATGAAAACGGTGTTACAGAGAAGATCATCTCTGTTCAAGATCGTCAAGCTCTAGCAAAAGCGAGATTTATAGATGATCAGCATGTTTTTTTAGGAACTCTGGGCAATGAGGTCATACTCTATAACTTTATAGATAAAAAAGAGATCTATCGCTTTCAAATAAGCCAATCCAAATTTTCTGATTTTGCCCTCAACACTGCCAAGGATACTGCTGTTATAGGGTGTGAGAGTGGAGAGATATCTGTAGTGGATGTACAAAAAGGGAGAGTAATCCAGATACTAAAAGGAGAAAACCTAGATAATACATATAGAGTAGATATCAAAAACAGTGTTGTGACGGGAGCCGGACAAGATAGGAGAGGCTCTTACTATAAGTTACCCAGCGGCAGGGGAGCCTATTTTGAGGGTTCATTTCTTATATATGCCACAGCACTGAGTCCTAGTGGTAAAAAAGCTGCTTACGCTATAAATGAAGCCAATGATATTGGTATATTTGATCTGCAAAATCGTCAGCAGGTAGCTCTACTTAAAGGTCAAAAGAGTACACTCAACACCATCATTTTTTTAGGCGAAAAGATTCTATTCTCAGCGAGTAGTGATCCTATGATCATGATGTGGAAACTACCATAATAAAAGGAGTAATAGAATGAACATATCGAGTATCGTAGTCCAGTGCAAACAAGAGCATTATGATAAAGTCAGGGAGGATCTTGAAGCAAGTGGACTCTGTGATTACCATTTTGGAGAGAAAGCCAAAGGCAAGATTATCATTACCGTTGAAGGCAAAGATGTTGAGGAGGATATGCAGAAACTAGCTGCCATCCAAGCAATTCCCCATATCATAGCAGCTGATATGATGCAGACTTATCAAGAGGATCAGCTAGATGATGAGATCAAAAAACTTGAAGAGTCGGGTGAAGTACCGGCAGTTCTTAACGATGATTCGATAGACTTTAGAGATGTCATCTATAATGGAGATCTCAAGAAGAAGTTTTAAGTTTATGAAAATAGTAAAAGAGATATATGGAGTAGGCATACTTTTTTTCTACTATATGAAGTATATTATCCTCATAGGTTGGCCTCTGCTACTCTATGGGCTTGAGTATAAGCCCAATATTATCATGGATATTTTATGGGTATACTGTTTGGCACTTGTAACCAAAGATCTCATATACAAATTTATCCTGAAGAGAAGCTATTGTGACCCAATGAAATAAACACCCAATAGTTTTACTCTACAGAGCAACTTCTAATCCTACTTACGATACAATCTATGTTATATACTTCAAAAGGATTATATAATGTTTGGATTGTTTGAAAACAAAGCAGAGAATAATGTCAAAGTTTTTTTTGGTTCTACCGAAGAGAGCAAAACAGAAACAGCAGAGCGGAAAAGTCCCTACGATGATCATGTTGTAAGCATTGTCCCCATCTGTGATGCAGAAGATACAAATCGTGCACTCGAGATCGCCAAATTGGCCAGCTATACTGCTGCAAAGGTACCGCTATCGCAGCGTATCAAGTGGCTAGAGGATGTAGCACATACGCTTACACAAGAGAGAGAAGCTTTTGCTATGGTACTCACTGATGAGGTGGCAAAACCTATAGCTTTTTCGCGTATAGAGGTAGACCGATGTATTGAAACCATCAAGATAACTATTGCAGAGTTGGCAAATCTCCATGGCGAAACGATACCTACCGACCTGATGCCAAGCGGAAAACGAACTATGGCCTATTTCCGAAGAGATCCTGTAGGTGTAGTTGCATGTATCACCCCATTTAACTTCCCTCTCAATCTCATAGCACACAAGATAGCGCCAGCACTAGGTGCAGGAAACAGTGTTGTACTCAAACCTACACCGGAAGCACCAAAAACAGCCTACATGTTTGCCAAAGCATTTATAGACTCTGAGTATGCTACCAAAGATGCATTGAGTGTTGTATATGGCGATGCAGAGGTCGGTTCAGCTTTAGTAAAGAGTGCCATACCTAGAGTTGTCAGTTTTACCGGCTCTGTATCTGTAGGCAAGATCATCACTACTCAAGCCGGTATCAAAAAAGTAGCACTCGAACTTGGCGGAAATGCTGCTACCTATATAGATTGCAGTGCTGATTTGGCGTTGGCTGCGGCTAGATGTGCATTTGGAGCCTTCTACAATAGTGGTCAAGTCTGCATCTCTCTACAGAGGATCTATGTGAATGGAGAGGTATACAAAGAGTTCTCAGAGTTGATGGCAGCAGAGACAAAAAAACTCAATGTAGGGAGCCCCTATGAGGAGGATACCTTTATGGGCCCACTCATAGATGATGATGCCAAACAGCGTGCGAGAACTTGGGTAGCTTCAGCCAAAAATGAGGGAGCCAAGGTGATTGCAGGTGGAGAAGAGGTCGATGGTCTATTTCCTCCTACCGTGATGGGAGATGTAACAGATGATATGAAGATCATATGCGAAGAGGTTTTCGCACCCATCGTCAGTCTTGTAGCAGTGGAGAGTTATGAGACTGCTATCAAAAAGATGAACAATTCACCGTATGGGTTACAGTTTAGTATCTTTACAAATGACCTTAGCCTTACGCAGCGTTTTATTGACGATGCAGAGTGTGGCGGAGTCGTAATCAATGATATACCAACTTTGCGTTTTGATGTACAGCCCTATGGTGGCAGTAAGCTATCCGGTGTAGGTCGTGAAGGACCAAAGTGGGCACTTGAAGAGTTCACCGAAGTCAAATCTATTGTGATCTGCTGATCAACTATAAGGTTAAGATATGGAATATATGTTTCAAGCTGGCTTCATGGGTACGAGAGCACCTCTCTTTATGGACTATGTGACACTCATTGTGATACTACTGCCTCTTCTTGTTGTACTTGCCACTCTTTTGGCAAGGAGAAGAGCGTTTAAACTTCATATCGCATCTCAACTATCTATTTTTGTTGCTTCTGTTATTGTGATCAGCTATTTTGAGTATGGTGTGCGTGTAGATGGGGGATTTGATACTTTTGTCAAGGAGAGCTCTATCTCAGAGAGTTTTATCTTTTATTTTCTAATTTTTCACATTATTGTCTCTGTCGCAACACTAGTTTGGTGGAGTCGAACTATAATAGCAGGGATGATAGCCTATCGAAACAATAGACTTCCGGGAAGCTTCTCTGCTGCTCATAAAAGACTAGGTATTCAAAGCACATGGGGGATCTTTTTGACCTCCTTGACAGGTTTGTGGGTTTATCTGTTTTTATTTGTTTATTAGAGGTAGCCTTAAGTTATTATTTGCCAGCTCCTTAGGGTATAATACCACATTGCAAGGAGTCGGATATGAAAAGAGTTGCCATCTCAGCTTGTCTGGTTGGTCAAAAGTGTCGTTATGATGCAACAGACAATCTCGACATAGAGCTATTGGAGAAGTTGGATGGCTATATATTGACTCCTTTCTGTCCTGAAGATTTTGCTTTTGGTTCTCCAAGAGCTACAATGGATCTGATAGAGAGAGCTGATGAGATCAGAGCCATATCCAATCTAACAGGTGCTGATCTCTCCTCTCCTGTAAAAAAATATGCAGAGAATTTTTTTGATAAATATCCGGATATAGATCTATATATAGGCAAAGATCGCAGTCCTAGCTGTGGTGTATGCAGTGCAAAGGTTTACAACAATGAGAAAAAACTGCTATACACTTCAGGAGCAGGAGTCATGTCAAAAGAGTCCAAAAGAAGAGCTATAGAGAGCTGGGATGCGGAAGAGTATTTAGCAAAAAATCACAATAGAGATCAAAAGATTTAACATTACCTATAGAGGAGTTATTATGCGTTTTATCTGGATAGTTGTCATAGTAAGTTTACAACTTATCGCCGGCAACAGCACAAAAGAGGATCAAGCAAAACAGGCGATTGTCAAGATCTACACTATCTCCAAAGTACCTAACTACTTGGAGCCATGGAGTAGCTCGATAAGAAGATCTAGCGGATCAGGTGCTATCATATCTGACAATCGCATCTTGACAAATGCACATGTTGTTGCCAACAGTACCTTCTTGGAAGTTCAACGATATGGAGAGCGAAAACGATATATAGCCAAAGTATTGAGTGTTTCACATCAAGCAGATATGGCTCTTTTGGAGGTAGAAGATCAGCGTTTTTTCAAAGGAGTTGTCCCCTTAGAGTTAGGCAGCCTACCTTTTATAGAGGATGAGATAGTTGTTTATGGTTTTCCTATGGGTGGCAATACCCTCTCCGCAACTACAGGTATCGTATCGCGTATTGAGCATCACCGTTATGCACACAGTGGAGAGGCTTTTTTGGCTATACAGGTTGATGCGGCAGTCAACCCCGGGAACAGTGGAGGACCTGCTCTCTCTAATGGAAAGATAGTAGGTGTTGTAATGCAAAGTTTGAGTAAATCTCAAAATATAGGATACTTGGTACCTGTCAATATGGTCAAACATTTTCTTGAAGATATAAAAGATGGAGAGTATGATGGTTTTGCTGATTTAGGGTTGACTACACAGACATTAGAAAATCCAACAATCAAAGCCTATTATCATCTCGATGAGAATACCACGGGCAACTTAGTAGTCAATATGGTTTACAACTCTTCGCTCAAAGGGATCATAAAAGAGGGCGATATCATTACTGCGATAGATGGACACAATATAGAGGATGATAGTACAGTAGCATTTAGAGAACATGAATACACCTCTTATCACTACTTTACTGATCAGCATCAGATAGAAGAAAAAGTCAAACTAGATATAGTAAGGGATAAAAAAAGATTATCTATAGAGGCAAAGCTTGAGCATGTAGCAGATGATCTGCTACTTGTCAAAACAACAGAGTATGACAAGATGCCAAGATATTTTATATATGGAGGATATGTCTTCACTCCTCTGACTAGAAATCTTCTCAGAAAAAGCGGTCAACGCAAATTGAAACTTCGCTATGCAGCAACAGAGTGGCCAACAAAAAAGAGAAAAGAGGTTGTTGTACTCCTCAAAGTGCTTGCAGCAGACTTAAATAGAGGTAACTATGGCTTCTCTCTCTGGTCGATTGAGAAACTAAATGGAGAGACCTTTGATACCTTTGATGCTTTTTATAGAGGAGTGCAAGAGTTTGATGGTGAATATCTGGTGCTAGAAGATAAAGATGGAGCAAAAGTAGTTATCAACCGCAGTGAGGCACTCTCAAAACAGGCAGGAATCCTCAAAAAATACAATATAGAGTTTGATCGATCGATCGATTTGCGTAAGGCTACCCCAATGAAATAAACACCCAAATAGGTTTATTTCATTGGGGTAGCCTATTTATTGTCTGCATTGATTTTGAACTGTGCAATGCAATTGTTGCACTCTTTTATTTTATTGTTCTCTATCACCTCTTCTAGCACATCATAATCTACTATTTTGATGCGGTGGCCTGTCTTCATCTCAATAACCTTCTCTTTTTTGAACTTCTTAAATATTCGTGATAGAGTCTCAGGAGTTAGGTTTAGGATAGCTGCTATCTCATTGTACTTGAGTTTACTAAAAATCTCTACATTTTCGATCAGCATCTTTGCTACTTTGGCTTCAGATGAGAAGATTGTCTCTTTATGGATGAGTGATGATAGTACCATAACCTTAGAGGTAAGCGACTTGATCAACTCAAGAGAAAATTGCCTATTTTCAAGATTTTTAAGTATATAGTCAAAGTGTATCATAGCCAACTTTCCATCTCGTACAAATTCACAAGTTGCAGGAAATGGTTGATCTTCAAAGCAAGCATACTCTCCCACCATAGCAGGTGCCTCAAAGCGGTTGATTTGGATCTGAGTACCTTTTGGTGTTGTCTTATAGAGCTTTACTGTACCCTCAAGAATAATATAGAGATATCTACTGCTATCACCTTCATAAAATACAATACTATCTTTGCTGTAACTTCTCATTACTGCATTTTGTTTAAGCTCAGCGAGGTATTTGTCAGAAACTTTTGAAAATAGCTGAATATCTGTTAAGTCGTACATAACTTTCTTTTATTAATTATCTTTTTGACTATTTTAGCAACTCTATTGCATATTTCTGGTTTAATGTTGCTGCTCCTCAAACCAGCTGAGCTGATCACGAAGATTGACAACCTCTCCCACAATGATCAGAGCAGGTGTAGGCAGCTCTTTTGCCAAATCCCATATAGTCTCAAGTGTTCCCACTATAGTCTTCTCATCTTTGGTTGTTCCGCGACTGATCACTGCGATAGGATAATCTTTGGGCTTTCCAACCTCTATAAGTTTCTTGGCGATAGTTTTGAGACGATGAAGTCCCATCAAAAATATAATAGTATCATCTGTTTTGTAGTTTTCCCACGGTATCTGAGAGTGATCTTTGTTTTTGGATTCATGACCTGTTACTACACGAAAAGAGACTGTAATCCCGCGATGGGTTACAGGTATACCGGCATATTCAGGAACTGCAATCGCAGAGGTAATACCTGGTATAAATTCAAACTTGATCCCTCTTTCACGCAGATAGATACCCTCTTCACCACCACGCCCAAATACAAATGGATCTCCACCTTTGAGTCGTACAGTTGTCTCATGCTTCAATGCATTTTGATAGATAACTTCATTGATCTCCTCTTGGGGCAGCGTATGGTGACTATCCTCCTTGCCTACATAGACAAATTCACAGCCATCTTTTGCCTCTTTGAGTATATCAGGATTGGCAAGACGATCATAGATGATGACATCAGCTTCTCTGACGAGACGCAGAGCTTTGACTGTCAATAGTTCGATATTACCCGGTCCGGCACCGGTGAGATATACTCTGCCCATTATTTACTATCTCCTACTTCATAGATAAAGATACCTGAGGGGTGTTTGACTTGAAATATTTCACGCTCAAGAAACCACTCTTTGGTATTGATAACATTTACTTTGTTTTGATCTCGCTCCTCACCTTGTCCATTGACTGAGACATAGAGAAAATCATCTATATTTGACCATCGCACATGAAGTATTTTGCCCGTAAAAGTGAAAGTTTTGGTAATTTTCAGTGTTTTGGTATCTACGATCTGTATTGTAGGGAAATCCTTTCCCGAAAAGGTGACGGCTAGATATTTTTTGTCAGGACTCAGTGCCGTAAAGACTGGTAAACCCTGCATCTCAATATTTTTAATGAACTTAAAGTCGGGGTCATAAACCATTACTTTATTATCTCCCACTGCAGGGATGAAGATCTTATCCTTGCTCAAACTCCAAAAGCCAAAATGTGGCACTTTAAGTACAGGCTTGTCTCCATCAGCAGTGATCTTGATCTCCGAAAACTTCATCGTATCAAGATCTACAACCCCAAAAGATTTACTCAAGAAGAAACCTACTATATAGGTATTGCCCTGTATCATTGCATCAAATGGCATCTCTCCTACATTGAACTCTTTAAAGATTTTGAATTTTGGCAAACCCTTGCCTGCATTTTCATTTTTGAGTATTGTTACTTTGTCACTATCCATCTGAGCAAAGATAAGATAATCTTTGTATATCTTGATCCCTACATTTTTGGAACCTGTTTTTATCTTCTCTATAGGCTTGAGATCACGAGTCAAAATATCAACAGACTTATCATCATAATTGGCTACAGCGACATAGTTTTTGCCGATCACAAAGCCGATAGCAGATCTGCTCGTCTTGTATTCATTGAGTACTTTTTCACTCATCGGATCAAATCGAACAACATAACCATCACGACTGATCAGATAACCATCTTCTCCGTCAAATTTGATAATACCATGGTTCATATTGTGCATATTTTCCATTCTGGATTTAACTAAACCTTTTTTGATAACTGCCAAAGATTCTGACTCTCTCTCTACAACAAAGATTTTTTCTTTTTCACTGGGAGTGACCCCAAATAAAGCTGCAGTCAATAGTAAGCTACTCAATATTTTTTTCATATCTACTCTCCTTTTGTTTCTTCTTCTGTCAAATAACAGGATGGATCTTCTGCCCACATATCACCATAAATAGCATAAGCTCTGCTTCGAGAGCCACCGTTGCATATCGCAAGATAACGACAATCAGTACATTTTCCGGCTAGTTCTCTTGGGTGCAGACGAAGTTTTTGCAACAGTTCAGTCGGCTCCTTAGTCCAAATATCAGAAAAATCTTGATTTAAGATATTGCCGATCTTCACAGGAAAGAAAGGATCAGGCTTGACAAATCCTTCACTATCGATATTGAGTAGTTTTCTTCCTGCACTATTGCCCCCCCATGCTATAAGTCTCTCTTTCATCTCTTGGGCATGTTCAGGGTATTTTATGATAAATTTATCATAAAAAAGGATAGCATCCATCTCCATGTTGCCTGTTACGATCTCTATATCCCTGCCACTCTCATGATACTCAAAAGCCATATCTAGGATAAAGTTGACAGCTTCGATCCTCTGCTCTTTGGTCAAGTCCATCTCTAGGTTCTCTAGCCCTCTTCCGGAGTAGACCAAGTGAGAGATATATATCTTTGGAATATTATGCTTCTCTGCCAAATCAAAAATAAATGGCAAATCATCATAAGTATCTTTTGTGATCGTAAATCTGATCCCGACTTTGGTTTTCCCATAACTGTTTAGAAGATCAACCGCTCTCATTGACTCCATAAAGGAGCCTTCAAGTCCGCGAAACTCATCATGAACCTTTTGGCTTCCATCGATACTGATACCGATATAGTCAAAAGTATCAAGAATCTTCTCGGCATTACTGGTTTTGACATATAGTCCATTGGTCGAGAGGTAGGTAACTATCCCCAACTCTTTGCATCGAGCAGCAATATCGTAAATATCTTTTCTTGTTAGAGGTTCACCACCTGAAAAGATGAGAAATTTAACTCCGTTTGCCTTTAGTTTAGGCAGTGTATCCATGATCTTCTCACTGCTTAGGGTATCAATAGCATCGAGATCTGCCTTGGAGTAGCAGTGGAGGCAGGATAGATTGCAACGGTTGGTAAAATTCCATATCGCTATACTCCCATCTAGTACGCGTGCCGGCTTACCGGCGACCACTGAGTTGAGTAAATTTGAGAGTCTAAACATCTACTTCTCTCTCTTCTGGGGCTTGAAGGATAGGATATATGCAGTTATTGCACTCATATCCTCTTTTGTCAATTGAAATGGTGGCATTGCATTGCGTTTGTAGCCAAAAACTTTGGAAACAGATGCCGGATCAGTGATCATAGCACGGATCTCATCTTCAGATCTATGAGTAGCAATCTCTGTAAATGAGGGACCAAAGGCTTCTGCTGTTTGATGATGACATCCCCAACAGTAAGCTTCAAAGACCTTTTTTCCTGATTGAGCTTGCAGTGCAGTAGCTAGACTTAGTGTCAATAGCAAAGCCGTTAACAGCCTATTCATCACTTTTTCTCCATCTTTATTAAAATTAAAGATGAATAATAACATTTTTTTTTCTTAGCGACTTGATTTTAGATAAGTTTAGCCGGTATTTATCACTTTTTTATTTTCCAATAGCATAATCGACCATCTCCCCATCAAGTGTTTTAAGAAACTCTACTACATCATCTATCTCTTTGGGGGTAAACTCTCTACCCACTTGATATTTACTCATGATGCGTACAGCCTCTTCTAGTTCAGAGATAGATCCATTATGAAAATATGGAGCTGTTTTGCTGATATTTCGGAGGATAGGAACTCTAAACCTCAAGGCATCATCTCTGCCGAGGAATCCTCCTATATTTTCAAAAGGAAAAGTGCTATCCACTATTTTTAGATTTGGAGAAAATTGCAGATTGAGGAGATCTTCAGGATATGAACGCAGAGGGAACTTCTGTATACTCTGTCCCCCTACACTCATCCCTGTATGACACCCTTTGCAGCCTCGTCTGATAAAGAGAGCAAGACCCCGTTTTGCAGCAGGAGAGATAGAAGTGTCATTACCCTCCAGAAATCGATCGAATTTACCGTAGGTAAGTAGTGTTCTCTCATAAGCACCTATAGCTTTTTGTACATTTCTGAAAGAGATCGGTTCTCCAAATACTTGCTGGAAACTATCGACATATTCAGGTATAGCACTCAAGCGGCTAACAACCTCTTCTGGTCTCATATTCATCTCAAATGGTGCTTGTATGGGTCCTGCTGCCTGCTCTTCTACATCTTTGGCTCTGCCATCCCAAAACTGACTCTGTGCCAAAGCGGCATTCAATACCGTTGGCGAATTGAGATGGCTGGGATTGGCTCGTCCATGGTAACCTATGGCAGTAGGTAGATTGTCATCACCACCCTGCTCCAAGATATGGCAGCTGGCACAGTTTAGTGTCTGGTCTTTGGACAAGAGAGAATCAAAGAAAAGTTTTTTGCCCAATACAACCTTCTCGCGACTCATTGGGTTGTTTGGGTTATCTACGGCTCTAAGCAAACCCTCATCATCTAACGGTATCGGCTTGATATCTCTGGAAAGTGCCATTTCACGCAGTGTTTGATCATCATAATGCGGTATGGGTTTATCGGGCATGATAGCAGGAAGCAGAAGTATAATACCCAGAAATGATAGGGCAATAGCAACTCCTGAGAGTAAAAACTTTATCATATCTCTATAGTTCTATCTCATACTTTTTCATCAAAATTGGCTCATTTAGAGTTGAGTCATTTAGATTTATCACCTTTAGACAGTCATCTTTTGCCAATTTTACATAGAGTGAAACTTCAACTCTATCACCTTTTTTTAACCCTTTTACACTATAAGGAAATATCTTGGTCTCTCTAGCTCCGAGATTATTGATCACATCCTGCTCTGTAGCTGTCGCGGGAATCAAAATTTGTTCACCATCTCCCTTGAAAGAGAAAGCAAAATATCCCTGAGTATCTTCACTAGGATGTTTATCATAGTTTTTCCAAATCTCTTTATCTCCTCTGAAAACTTTGATATCGAGATATTTTACTCTTGCCGGCTGGATGATAAGAGGATGATCCATTCTATTGGTCAGTGTGACCATCAACTTGTCAGCTTCACTGCTGATATTGATATCAGCACTCTTTTCACGCATCTCTTTGTCATGAATACCTAGAAACTTATGGCTGGCATGCCGACCCCTAGCTCGCTTATCCATCTTCTCCGCTCCGCCCTCTACTTCAGGCATATGACACTCTATACAACTTTCACTATCCTGCTTATCATCCATAGCTCTAAATATAGTCACATTGTTCTCGTTTCTCTTGTGAGAGTGGCACCCCATGCAAACTTTCTTGCCATATATAGGGTTATTGGTAGAGGAGTGTTTATCATTATCATCCGGATTGTCAAGCCTACCATATATAGTAGGTTTATACCCCTCTGCTTGCCGTGCCTTGGTATTTATATTGAACTCATGTGATTTTTTGACATAAGCTATAGTATGACAGAAGAAGCAGGAGACACCATCACTATGTGTTTTATTATCTCTGTTTGGTTTAGCTTTTCCGCTTATGAGATCCTTGAGGTTATCAGCCATAGGCATATGGCATGTAGCACACTCATACTCATCTTTGCTAACGGAATCAGCTATCTTTCTATGAAGTTCATTTGTAAAATAGCTATTGGAGTGGCTGGAACTTTGGAACTCTTCATATATCTTCTCATGGCACTCATTGCAGGAGTGATTGTCAAGATATTTAGCTTTAGCTGAAAAGAGAGAGAGAGGTAGAATAAATAGCAGCAAAAGAAGAACCTGTTTCACAAAAACACCTTTGGTAACTTATTGAAATCATTGGATAATTACTTCAAAAAATCACCCTCCCCCAAGGGGGTTAGGGAGAGAGTAGTATCAATTATGCACCAGGGATATGTTGTCTGTGCTCAACTGAGTATGTAAATGTAGGTGTAGTCAAGTTATTAATATACTTGATAAATTCACCTGTTTTAGAATCATAGATACCAATTCTACCTGTAGTCCACTCAGAGATCATAGTCCACTTTCCATGGTTAGCAGGCTCAGCGTGAAGTAGTCTAGGCTGTACTGGCTCTTTGACTTTTGCTCCAACTTTTTCAGGATAAGGGACAAGAGTCTCTTTGCCATTAGGAGATTTTACCTCATTGACCGGAACATTCTCATACTGTGTAGCATCCCAAGTCTGAAGAACCTTCTTGGTTTTAGCATCGATCAATTCACCCTTCTCTTTACCGACTTTGATGATCTTGTCAG
>JAYEOM010000088.1:0-2400 GCA_034722955.1 Campylobacterota bacterium | reverse complement strand
ATAATATAGGTTCTCTATATCAGAGGACTAAAATGTATAACAAGGCACTGGAGTATTATCAGAAATCTCTGGCTATCAGAGAAGAGTTGTTGGGAAAATTACACTCTGCAACAGCTGAGAGCTATAACAATATAGGAGCTGTATACAAAGATATGAAGCATCAAGCCAAAGCTCTGAAATACTACCAAAAAGCTATCTCTATTCAGAAAAAGGTTCTTCCGGAAAAACACCCCTCTCTGGCTACCGCCTATAATAATCTAGGCTTACTCTACCAAGCTCTCGACAAACCCTCAAAAGCTCTTGAATATCTTCATAGTGCTTTAGATATCAGAGAAAAAGTTCTGGGAGGCGAACATTTTCTAACTGCCATAAGCTACAGTAGCCTCTCCTATATCTATCAATCAGCACATAAGTATTCCAAATCATACCACTATGCCCAACTAGCCTTTAATAATTTTCTGCTCAATAGAGAAAAAGTCTTCACTGTTCTTGATGCCAAACAGAAAGAGAAATATCTTAAATCAACTGCCAAATACATATCATCACTCCTATCAAGTGCATACCGATACATCTACCAACTCAACAGGCAGAGCAATACCAAAGAGATCAGGAAGATCCTCCACTCCACCACCAACGCCTGGCTCAACTACAAAGGCTCCATATTCGACAGTGAAAACACCATAGCAATGCTCTATGCCTCCACCAAAGATAAAAAGCTCAAAGCCAAGATAGATGATCTAGTAAGTAGTAAACGATACTTAGCCAAACTCTATCAATCCCTCCCTAAACCCAAAGAGATAGATAGTTGGAAAAAGAGTATCAAAGAGATCCAGGAGAAGATAAATAGACTAACCAAACAGATAGCCTCTAAAGCCACCATCTTCAAAGAGCAGCAGGGATTGAAAAATATCAGCTATCAAGATATTACCTCACATTTAGAAAAAGATGAACTCTATATAGACTATGCTAAAGCAGGAGAGTACTACTATCTCTTTAGTTTAGACCATAGAGAGAATATTAGCTTTACGAGAATAGACAAAAAGAGTACCAAAAAGATAAACACCCTAGTCAAATCATTCAGAGAAGATATCACTGCTATTATCAATGATACAAACATAACTGATAAAAAGTTAAAAACCTTAACAGTAAGCTCAAAAGAGAAACTATCACAACTCTATGACCTTATCATAAAAAAACCACTAGGCAATATCATCAAAGATAAAAGATCTCTTATCATATCTCCTGATGGAGCATTGAGACTCCTACCCTTTGAAACACTCTACGATAAAGAAAATAATCAATACTTCATACAAAAGAAAGAGATACGATATATACCTAGTGGTAAAGAGTTAGTAAGGCTCTATAGATACTCTAAGGAGAAAAAGTCTAAAGATAAAAATAGTACAGTTATCTTCGCCAATCCAAACTTCAATACCAAGATAGCCTCTCTCTCCAAAGAGGAGATAGCTATCACACCCAATACAAACCGTTCAGGGATTATCAAGTCACTCTTTAGGATGCGTTTTGCTCCTCTACCCGGTACCAAAGCAGAAGCTAAAGCTATCAAAGCTACACTCATAGAGGATACTGTATCAGAGTATCAAGAGAGCAGAGCAACAGAGTCTACTCTGATGAAGATCAAGGAGCCTCATATACTTCATATAGCTACACACGGTTTCTTCATCAATGACGCCACTATCCCAAATCCTATGCTCAAGTCAGGTATAGCATTGGCAGGAGCTAACAAGAGTGCTATCAGAGGGAAGAGTGATGGTATAGTCACAGCACTCAAACTCTCAGGACTTGATCTAGGAGGAACAGATCTAGTTGTACTCTCTGCTTGTCAGACAGGAGTAGTAGATATCAACTCTACAGACAGTGTCTCAGGACTCTCTAAAGCCTTTATCCAAGCAGGAGCCAAGGATATAGTGATGAGTCTATGGTCAGTGGATGATGAGGCTACTAAAGAGTTGATGACATCTTTTTATCAGGAGATGAAAGGTAAAGAGAAGAGCTATGCCGAGGCACTTAAGAGTGCAAAGCTCAAGATGATAGAGGATGGTAGGCACCCTTTTTATTGGGGGGCTTTTGTGGTTAGTGGGTTGTAGTATAATGCACCCACAGAACATGCTTAAGGTACTTTGCTATATTTTTCTCTGTTTTTAAGTCTCAATAGTACTTCTTCAAATTCCAATCCGACACACCTTAATCTTGTCTTTCGCCACAATATCAATAAAAACAGTTCGCAGTTTTTTAGGTTCACCCAGAATGATAAAGGATTTTGATTTAAATTTGCATAGTGCTGTTGGAACAGGCAGTATGATACTAGGCAAAACTGTAAAAATAATAGCCAAGATCGAAGGGATTGAAGACTTTAAAGTCTCATCATCGAAACAGAGC
>JAYEOM010000087.1:0-11943 GCA_034722955.1 Campylobacterota bacterium | reverse complement strand
AATCTTAGGGTCAGGTGATGAAAATAAACTTTAAGAAAAAAATAGCCTTACTCTTTACTACAATCTTTTTATGTCAAGCAAGACTAAAAACTTATGATTGATGTTGATAACGAGGGAGCTTAAAAACATATCTCTAAAATAATAGACCCGATTGCACGCAAAATAATGGCAAGCAAATTAAACTCGAAATATGCCATAGAGGTCCCAAAAAGAGAGGAAATGACCCTCTTCAATATATCCTTTAGTCATATAGACTAAAGAATTCTTCATAAACTCTTGAAATTTTTTCTATTTTTTTGTATACTTCCGAAAAATTAGCATAAATGCAAAGGATAATATAATATGGCAAAACATCAATTTCAGACAGAGATAGGTCAGTTACTTAAGCTTATGACTCACTCACTATACTCAAACAAAGAGATATTTATCAGAGAGCTAATCTCTAACTCTAGTGATGCATTGGATAAGTTCAACTATCTTAGATTGACAGATGATAGATTTAAGGGTGAAGATTGGACGGGAAAGATCTCTATAGGACTCGATGAGGAGGATGGCTCATTGACCATCGGTGACAACGGTATCGGTATGAGTGAAGAGGATTTGATGAATCATCTAGGTACTATTGCCAAATCAGGTACGAAATCATTTGTCGAAAATCTCACAGGCGATGCCAAAAAAGATAGTCATCTCATCGGGCAGTTTGGTGTAGGTTTCTACTCTGTATTTATGGTCGCTGACCAAGTAGATGTGATCACCAAAAAAGCTGGTGAAGATCAGGCATATATGTTTAGTACGGATGGTACAGGTGAGTATGAAGTGAGGCCTGTGACCAAAGAGGAGCATGGCACAGTTGTCTATATCAAGCTCAAAGATGATGAGAAAGAGTTCATCTCCAAGTGGAGAACGCAAGAGGTAGTCAAAAAATACTCCAATCACATAGCTTACCCGATCATACTCAACTACAAAGAGGATGAGACAACAGGTGAGGGAGATGATGCAGTTACGCAGAAGGTCAAAAAATCTGAACAGGTCAATGCCGCTACAGCACTCTGGACACTCTCTAAATCAGATCTCAAAAAAGATGATTATGTAGAGTTTTATAAATCCATAGCTCACGGAGATGATGAGCCATTGACTTATCTGCACAACAAGGTAGAGGGTGCACAAGAGTTCACTACACTATTTTATATTCCAAAAACAGCACCTATGGATATCTATCGTGCCGATTATCAACCAGGTGTAAAACTCTATGTAAAACGAGTCTTTATTACCGATGATGATAAAGAGCTGCTTCCATCTTATCTGAGATTTGTCAAAGGGGTGATCGACAGTGAAGATCTTCCGCTCAATGTCAGCAGGGAGATTCTTCAGGAGAATAAAATCCTTGCCAACATCAAACAAAACTCCGTCAAAAGAGTACTCACAGCTATCAAAAAGCTAGATGGTGAAGATGCCGAGCTATTTACTGGTCAGTACAATAAAGTTGTAAAAGAGGGGATATATACAGATCACACCAACAAAGAGACACTGTTGGAGATCGTGCGATACAAGAGCTCTAGCGAAGATGGGCTTATATCTCTAGATGACTATATGAGTCGTGGTGATAGTGAGAAGAGAGAGATCTACTATATCATCGGAGATAACGAAAATGTATTGAGAAGCTCACCTCTGCTAGAAGCATACAAGAAAGCAAGTATCGAAGTATTAATCATGGATGATAAAGAGATCGATGAGATCGTTACACCTATGATCGGAAGCTACAAAGAGTGGAGCCTCAAAGATATCACGACAGTTGAAGCACCTGATAGCCAAAGCGAAGAGGAGAAAGAGGAGATCAGCAAAGAGTTCAAATCTCTGACAGATAAGATCAAAGAGGCTCTCGGTGATGAGGTAAAAGAGGTAAAGACTACGAGTAGACTCACCTCCAGCCCCTCTTGTGTTCTAAAAGATAGCTCCGATCCGATGGCAGGTATGGCACAGATGTTTGCCCAGATGGGGCAAGAGATGCCTGAAATCCCATTGATATTGGAGATAAATCCAGATCATGAGATGATCAAAAAGCTTAATGATTTGGGTGATGAGAGTCTCTTTGGGGATATCTCTTGGGTACTTTTGGACTCTGCGAAACTAGCAGAGGGGTTAGAGCCGAAAGATAAAGCTGCTTTCGCCAATCGTATCACAGCGATAGCTAGCAAAGCACTCTAGGTTTAGTCGAAAAAAAGGAGTCTCTATGTCAACTGGTATAATGTCACCGCAGAAAAAAGCTACCGTCGTCTCTACATCTGTGGCAGTGATTTTAGTCATTGTCAAGCTTGCGATAGGTATAGCTAGCGGCTCTATCGCTGTCTTGGCATCAGCGATAGATTCACTACTCGATTCTGTTGTCTCTATGTTTAACTTTTTTGCTATCAAAAAGTCCGAAGAGAACCCTGATGCTCGTTTTCAATACGGCAAAGGGAAAATACAGGCTTTAGCAGGCGTGATTGAAGGGACAGTGATCACTATATCGGGTCTCTACATCATGTATGAGTCTGTTAAGAAGATGATCAATGGATCGACAACAGAACTCTTGGGACCATCTATTGTAGTGATGCTTTTTTCTATTGCTGTGACCTACTTTCTGGTTCGTTATCTTATGCGTGTTGCTGATACAACAAACAGTATTGTTATCAAGGCTGATGCACTTCATTATAAAACAGATCTCTGGAGTAATGGTGCTGTTTTGGTAGCATTGGCGTTGGTCTACTTAACTGGATTGGATATCATCGATGCTCTGTTTGGTTTGGCGATTGGTATGTATATTATCTACTCAGCTTATGAGATTATCGAAGAGGGTGTTTTGATGCTGTTGGATCAAGCCCTGGAGCAAGAGGTCGTTGATAATATTGAAAAAATTATTGACAAACATCCTAAAATTACAGGATATCATTGGCTCAAGACCCGTACAGATGGAACTACTAATTTTATAGAATTTCATATGGTTTTACATCCTGAAATGCTTCTGCTTGAAGCACACAATATAGCCAATGAGGTAGAAGATGAGATCATGGTTTTAGAGCCTGAAAAACGGTGGGTCATCACACCGCATTTTGATCCTTATGATGATGAGGATATCAATGAAGCGATGCTGCGTGGTGTAAAGTTAGTTGATTTAGAGAAGTAAATGAGAGAGAAGCGACCTATATATCTACTCTCTCCCAAGCCCAAAGAGGGTGTGATATCTCTACCGATGATCTCTTTCGATCAAGTGGCAGATCATATAGATCTCTCTCTATGTGATACACTTATGTTTACTTCGAAACAGGCAGTTGTCACTGCTGAAGCTATAGATCCAAAGTGGAGGGATATCCCTGCTATTGCCATCGGTTCAGCGACAAAAAAACAGATAGAGCTGCTAAGCGGTACTGTTATCTTTCATCCTCAGAATTTTTATGGAGAGAAGCTGGCAGAGGATATTGCAGACTTTTTTGTAGATCGTCAAATCCTCTATCTCCGTCCTGAAAAGATCACTTTTGACAGTAGAGGATATCTATCAAAAAGAGATATCATACTGCAAGAGCAGATCATCTACAAAACTATCTGTGTTGAGTATAGTTCCAAAATGCAGCCACCCAATGATGCTATCATTATCTTTACCTCTCCATCAACGATAGACTGTTTTCTCAAAAATTTTGATTGGTTGAGTAGTTATACTGCTATAGTGATCGGCAAATCAACAAAAGTACATCTCCCACCTGATGCCAAATTTTTGGTGGCTGATACTCCTCTGATCGATGCTTGTGTCGATAAAGCAAAAACTATATTATAAATAGCCGTAACAATCTGAGTCACCTTATATCTCAATCGAAGATATTTTATTGCCTTGTAATCTCAAATAGGCTATAATAAATTCACCTGGATAGTACGACTACTGTATTTGGGGTCCAACACTTAGTTTTGTGGGACATGTAGTCAGATCGGTGTGCGGACATTTCTGTTTGAGCTGATTTTCAGCGAGGATTTGACCCCTGAAGATATGCTCTCTCCTACACCGTTGGCTTATTAGGGCCGACTTTATGCAGAACGGCTATCCGGGCTTTCAACCCAAAATATGCAATTGAGATTACTAAACTAGCATAAACTCTATTGCATAATTCGGGTTCAATAAATATTAGCAATTATAAATTAATAATTTCACTATTTTGATTTCTAATTCTTAATTTTTTCGGAGATAGCCTATGGATATATTGATTATTGGAAGTGGTGGTCGTGAGTACTCGATAGGGTTAGCACTCAAGAGAGATCCCAATGTTGGAAAGCTCTACTTTTCACCGGGCAATGGTGCTACAGATATGCTAGGTGAAAATATAGCTATTGGTGATTTTGCTCTATTGGCTGATTTTGTAGAGGATAGTGCCATTGATCTGACGATTGTGGGACCTGAGGCACCACTGGTTGATGGGATCGTGGATCTCTTTATGCAGAGAGGTTTGACGATCTTTGGTCCTACAGCAAAAGCTGCACAGCTAGAGGGTTCGAAGATCTTCATGAAAAACTTCTTGGCACGCCATGGTGTCCCTACGGCTCGTTATATCGAAACAGACTCTTTGGAAGATGCTTATAAGTTCATCAATAGACTAGAGACTCCTATCGTAGTCAAGGCAGATGGACTCTGCGGTGGCAAGGGAGTGATTATCGCAGCATCTCACGATGAAGCCAAGAGAGCAGCCGGTGAGATGCTCTCAGGCAGCTCTTTTGGTGATGCAGGCACGAAGATAGTCGTGGAGGAGTTTTTGGACGGGTATGAGCTATCTGTTTTTGCTATCTGTGACGGCAAGGATTTTATTGTACTTCCAGCTGCACAAGACCACAAACGGCTACTCAATGATGATGAGGGTCCAAATACAGGCGGAATGGGAGCTTATGCCCCTACGCCATTAGTCAATGATGAGATCTACCGTAAGCTTGATGAGAGGGTTATCAAACCTACACTCAGAGGGATGGAAGAGGAGGGGATGCCATTTACAGGTGTGCTCTTTATCGGTGTCATGGTGGTAGATGGTGAACCGATCATTTTAGAGTACAATGTCCGCTTTGGTGATCCAGAGTGTGAAGAGATCATGCCACTGCTGAAGTCACCTGCAAGTGAACTATTCTACAAAGCAGCTATCGGTGATCTCAAGAGTACGAAGATAGAGTTTTATGAGAAGTATGCAGTTGGTGTTGTTATGGCAAGTAGAGATTATCCCTACAAGAGTTCAAAACCTGCTGAGATTATAATAGATGATATTGTACATGATCATATTGAGGCAGATGCCCATATCTCATTTGCCGGTGTGAGTCGAGGGGATGATGGCAAACTATATGCTACCGGAGGACGAGTACTTGTCTGTGTTGGTATAGGTGATACGATCAAAGAGGCACACAATAGAGCATATATGCTCTGTGGTCAAGTACACTTCATCGGCAAGCAGTGCAGGACAGATATCGCTTATCAAGCGTTACGGATAGAGTCTTGAGCGAAGAGAATTTTGCGTTAAACCAAGAGTATATCGCCCCGCCCAAAAAGAGAGCAGGTGCATTTATTATTGATGATTTGGTTATTAGTTTTCTCTTTATGGCGATTTTCTGGTCACAAATATCAGAACTTCACACAGTAGAGTCGATCAACCTCTTCTTGACAGAAAACTTTTTGACAATTGTACTGATAAAGATACTCTATCACACCTTTTTTGTATGGCAGAGCGGTATGACTCTGGGCAAACATTTTTTGAAGATCAAGGTGGTCACTATGAGTAGAGGTGAAACACCTCCACTGCATACTGCTTTTTTGCGTGCTCTGCTGAGGATTGCGAGTGAAACATTTTTTTATCTGGGGTTTATTATGGCTTTTTTCAATCCAATGGTGCAGACATTTCATGACAAATTTTCGGGATGTGTGGTAGTCGATGCGTAAATATTTTCTTATTATAACAGTAGTGTTGTTTGGATGGGTAAATGCAGGTGAAAAGATCGAAATCATGGCAGAAGATCTCTCTGCGACAGATAGTATCATAATAGCGAAGGGCAATGTCGTCGTTCACTATGATGATAGTGTGATACAGTCATCTATGGCACACTATGATCGCAAAAAACATATCTTGACACTCTCTGGTGACAATATAGAACTGATGGGTTACAAGGGCAGCAAGATCAAAAGTAGAGAGCTTCAGATCAATACCAAATCAAAAAAAGTCACCTTCAAAAATCTCTTTTTGACAGATGACAATGATATTTGGGTATTTGCCGACAGTGCGACCAAAGAGGATGACAATATAACTTTTGGTCCCTCCATAATGTCGAGTTGTGATGTGAAGAGCAGAGATTGGGCACTATATGCTGATAGCTCCAAGTATGATGGAGAAGCACACTATATGAGAATGAAAGATGTGAAGGTTGAGTTTTGGGATGTCCCTCTCTTTTATACACCATATTTAGCATTTTCGACACACAAAGAGAGAAGCTCAGGCATACTATTTCCAAGCTTTGGATATACATCAAATACAGGTTTAGTCTATGAACAGCCTCTATACTGGGCACCATCACGCAGCTGGGATGTAGAGTTGAGACCTCAGATCAGGACAAAAGCAGGAGAGGGTATCTACGGTACAGTTCGTTTTGCTGACTCTCCCTACTCCGCAGGTGCTATCCGTGTAGGATATTTTAGGGATAGAGAGAAGTATGTAGAGGAGCATAATGTAAAAAACAGGACTCATTATGGTTTTGAGATGCTATATGACTCATCCAAAGTACTCGATAGATTTATCTCTGCCGGCGATGATGTGGTGGATGGATTGTATATCAATGCTACACTGCTCAATGATATTGACTATATCTATCTTCAGAAAAAACCTATGAGCCATTTCGGGGCTGTTCCACTACAGGAGTCTAGGTTTAACTACTTTGTCCACAATGATGACTACTCTGCCGGACTCTATGCCAAATATTTTATCGATACCCGTCTGTTAGATAACAATACAACTATGCAGATACTGCCTACACTACAACTGCACAAATATCTCAAGCCGATTATTTTGGATAAATTGACCTATAGCATGGACTTGACTATGAATAACTATACGCGTAAAGAGGGTACTACGCTTAGGGTAGCAGAGTTCTATGCTCCTATCGAATTTACACATAGTTTTTTTGATGATTTTTTGAGCCTATCTCTCAAAGAAGATCTCTATTACAATCAATTGATGTACGGCAATGGAGACTATACCAATGATGACTATCAATACTATAACAATGTAAGTAGAGTCAAACTCTTTAGTGACTTGACCAAAAAGTATAGCTCTTTCGCCCATGTTATTCAGCCTTCACTCACTTATAGTTTGCCGGGTAATGGAGTAGAGTCACCTGTAGAGTTCGAGAAACTAGAAGAGGATCAGAAGAGACTCTTTGCTCCAGGAGTAGAGGAGGAGAATTTAGCACTGAAATTTAGTCAATATCTCTACAATGATGAGGGAGAGTTGACATTTTATGAGAGACTTACGCAGTTTTACCATCCCGATAGAGAGTTTGATAAATTTGGTGATTTGGGGCATGAGATACAGTACAATATTGCTGAGTGGAAGCTCTACAATTCACTGATCTATAGTTATGAATTTAAGAAGTTAAAAGAGATGTCAAGTGCTATCAGATGGGAGGGAGAGGGGTATCGTCTTAGTTTGACACACTCATATCAGCGTCTCTACTCTTATAGCGAAAGTGACGAAGTGATAGAGGAGAAAAAACACAATGATGTCAACTTGAATGTTGTCTATCAGATCACAAATAGAGTAGGCTTAGCGGGAGGCTTTATATACAATATCGATGATGAGTTTCATTCGCAGTGGCGATTTGGTATGAACTATAATAAAGATTGCTGGAATGTCTCTCTAGGATTTAGACAAGATGTGAGACCTACGGCGACCACACATGGTGCAAATTCTATCTTGGATAACTCATTTAGCTTTCAACTCAACTTTGTTCCTTTTGGCGGGGTAGGAGTCTCTAGTAGTGATGTAAATCAGTTCCAATAGTATGACCCAAATCATATCAGATATTCAAAAAGCATTGGATATCTTGGGGCTTCCTTCTCTTGTCACTAGAGAAGATATCAAAAAACAGTATCGTTATTTAGCAAAGAAAAATCATCCTGACTTGGGAGGTAGCCCCAAAGATATGGAGATGATCAATAGCTCTTATCGTCTATTGATCACCTATATTGAGCAGTTTCGATATACCTTTAGCAACGAAGAGATAAGTAGACAATTCCCTGGAGCAGATTATGCAGAACGATTTAAACCATAGTGTTATTTTCAAAGATAGGGATGGGGCAGCTAAAGAGTTGATCGATATGCTGCCTCTCAATATGTTTGACTTGAAAAATACTGTTGTCATAGGTGTTAGTGAAGGGGGAGTCTACTTTGCCCAGAAGATATCCAAAGCACTGAAAGCCGATATGGATATACTCCTCACAGAGCAGATCAAGGCTCCAAATAACCATGACCTCTCTATAGCTATCGTGAGCGAAACAGAAGAGATGGTGATGAATCAAGCGTTGGTCGATGCTTTTGAGATAGATGAAGATTATGTCTACAGCGAAGCCAATCGTAAATATGAAGATACAGTACTCTCCTATGTCTACAAATACCGCAAGGGTGTAGCACTGCGGTCTCTTGAAGGGAAGCATGTTATTTTGATAGATGAATCTATCGAAACAGGATTGACCATGTCTGTTGCACTCAAATCTATGATAGAGATGAATGCTAGGAGTATCTATGTGGCAGCACCTGTATTGGACTATGCAGTGTATGACAATCTTCAGGGTATCTGTGATGGGGTATTTTGTCCTCATCGTATACGAGACTATATTTCGATAGAATACTATTATGAAGAGCTTGATAAGTTAGATTTTGAGAGTTTAGAGAGGATCATAGATGAGAATGGAATCACAGACTATAAAGAAAAGGAAGATATAGATGAGTGAAAAAGTAGTAGAATTAGTAGCCAACACCCTAGAGGAGAGATATACATTTGACAAGATAGCCAAACAGACAAGCGGGGCTGTGATGTATCAGTCTGGAAAGGCGGTATTGATCGCAGCTGTTGCTATCGATCCCAAGCCATCCCATGATAACTTTCTGCCTCTTACTGTTCAGTATGTAGAGAAGTCTTATGCAGCGGCAAAGATACCAGGAGGCTTTATGAAGAGAGAGGCTAAACCTGGTGATTATGAGACATTGACCTCTCGTATAGTAGACCGCTCATTGAGACCACTATTTCCTAAAGGATTCTACTACCCTGTTGTCATTACGATCATGGTTGTGAGTAGTGATAGTGAAGTAGATATGCAAGTAGCAGCACTACATGCCGCATCAGCAGCACTATTTGTTTCAGATCTTCCTATCACTAGGAGTGTTGCTGCGGTAAGAGTCGCTCGTATAGATGGAGAGATACTCCTCAATCCTAAACTATCAGAGTTATCTGAGAGTACGCTGGATCTCTATGTTGTAGGAAGCGGAGATGATCTATTGATGATCGAGATGCGTAGTTTGTCCTCTGTGAGGATCGATGATATAGAGATGGATGTACTCAATCCATTGATGCCTGAGACACCGATCATACTAGAGCACCAAGAGTGCAACGAGCTTGCAGATTCAGAGTTGATCGAGGTTATTGGAGTTGCTGCTCAAGCGATCAGAGAGGCTACAGATATGTATACTACAGCCTTTTTGCCACTAGTGAGAGAACCTTTGACTCTCGAACTAGAAGAGGAGAAGATAGATGCAGAGCTATATGTTTTCATCTCTGAGAACTTCAAAGAGCCTGTGGATGCAGCTATCATGTCTATGGCAAAGAGTGAACGAAGTACAGCCTTCTCTAGAGTCAAAAAAGATGTGATCTCTGCTCTGGAGTCGAGAGGAGATGAGGTTGATAGGGTACTGGTCAAGCGTGTACTTGAAGCATATAAAAAGGAAGTTGTCCGTGCAATGATCCTAGATAGAGAGTTGAGAGCAGATGGCAGGGGACTCGATGAGGTGCGTCCTATATCTATCGAGACTAGTCTGCTCCCTAGTGTACATGGCTCTTGTCTCTTTACTCGTGGCGAAACACAAGCACTAGTCACTGCTACTCTAGGTGATGCCAAAGATGCACAGCAGTATGAGTTGATCACAAGCAAGCAGAGCCAATCTGAAAAATTTATGGTACATTATAATTTTCCAGGTTTTAGTGTCGGAGAGGCGAAACCTATGGGCTTCCCCGGAAGACGAGAGTTGGGACATGGTAACTTAGCAAAGAGAGCTCTAGAGCCTGCTATTGATATCAACTATGATGGGACGATTCGTCTTGTCTCGGAAGTTTTGGAGAGCAATGGCTCATCATCTATGGCAACTGTATGTGGAGGCTCATTGGCATTGAGGTCTGCTGATATAGATATGGTGAGTTTGGTTGCGGGAGTAGCTATGGGTCTTATGAGTGATGGTGATCGCTATGCGGTTCTGACAGATATCATGGGACTTGAAGATCATGATGGAGATATGGATTTCAAAGTCACAGGAACTAGAGATGGTATCACCGCACTACAGATGGATATCAAACTCGGTGGTATAGATCTGAAGGTTTTGGAAGATGCACTCAGCAAAGCTAGTAGAGCAAAAGGGCATATACTTGATATCATGGAGAGAGCAGAAGATGAGTTGCAGCCTAGTGAAGCTCTGCCTAGTATGGAGATATTTACTATACATCCTAGTAAAATCGTTGATATTATCGGCAAAGCCGGTGCAACCATCAGGGAGATCATTGAGAAGTTTGAAGTGAGTATAGATCTAGATCGCGACAAAGGCGGAGTCAAGCTCACAGGTGACGATAGAGAGAAGGTAGAAGCTGCAAAAGATCATATCAAATCTATAGCAGATACACCGACTAAACAGCAGACTATCTATGAGTTGGGAAAAGTCTACCATGGCAAAGTGAAAAAGATAGTTGATTTTGGTATGTTTGTAGAGATGCCTGATGGTTTTGATGCACTGCTGCACATATCGAAAGTCTCCAAAGATCGTGTCAATAACCTATCCGAACTATATAGTGAGGGTGATGAGATTGATGTAGTTGTGATGGAGCAGAAGGGTAAAAAGGTAGGCTTGGCAACACCTTCATATTTAGAGTAGCAGGTGGTTGTAATCTTATATTGGTTATAATACTGCCGTCTTAACGAAGTGACAAGTAGGGAAATATAGGCATTTATGTCAATATTGGTATATCTTTTGCAGATATGCTTACGCTAGCCGAACAGACTTATGGAGAGATAGTCGATTGGAGACTCAAAACCCATCTAATTTAAAGGATATAATATGAAAAAGTTTTTCTTACTTTTCTTGGCACTTGGTGCTGTTGCTTTCGCTGGTGATGATGGCGAATCTATGATCAAAGCATACTCAGTGATCGCTGCTGGTGTAGGTCTTGGTATCGCTGCTGCTGGTGGTGCTATCGGTATGGGTAGTGCGTCTGCTGCAACTATCGCTGGTACAGCTAGAAACCCTGGTCTTGGTGGTAAACTAATGACTACAATGTTTATCGCATTGGCGATGATCGAAGCACAGGTTATCTATACATTGGTAATCGCATTGATCGCTCTCTACGCTAACCCATTCATCGGTTAATTCAAAGAGAGATTAAGGTTGTGGCGGTATAATGCCGTCACAACTTAACAATTAAGTTTCCCTCGTTAAATAAGTTAGTCTACACTGCGGCAGTGGTGGAACGGTAGACACGCTACCTTGAGGGGGTAGTGCCCTACGGGTGTGGAGGTTCAAATCCTCTCTGCCGCACCATTCTAATGGCTTTTTATAGCCTCCTAAAAATCTTCAAACTTCAAAAATCAATTATTAAATGGTACTAATTTAACTTCAAAAATAATACGAGACAGCTACTCTC
>JAYEOM010000086.1:0-11993 GCA_034722955.1 Campylobacterota bacterium | reverse complement strand
GAGGATGCTACACTCCTTCTCGATGAAGATGAGGATGACTCCTTTATCAAGATGATAGATGAGGAACCTGAAGAAGAGGTAACTATAGAGGAGGATACTACACTCCTTCTCGATGAAGATGACTCCTTTATCAAGATGATAGATGAGGAACCTGAAGAGGAGAAAGCTATCGACGATAGTGCAGCACTCCTTCTCGATGAAGAGGAAGATGACTCCTTTATCAAGATGATAGATGAGGAGCCTGAAGAAGAGGTAACTATAGAGGAGGAGACTACGCTTCTACCAGATGAAGAGATTGACTTTTTGAAAGAAGATGTATTTGAAGATGATAGTGTAACTCTAGATCTTACTACGCTTTCAGCAGATGATATTGTTATTGATATAGCTCAATACAGTAAAGAACTTGGTATATCAGAAGAGGATTATTCTGATTTTCTTAATGAATTCATTGAGAAAGCACACGATATCGAGGAGTCTATCAAAGAAAATGGCAGTAGAGCGGAAGAGCAAAATATCTCTTCTCTGCATCACTTATCAGAGATGTTGCATCTCAATGATATATCTAAAATCATTGAGCAGATAGAGAAAGGTTCTGGCAAAATAGAAAAAAATGCTATTGAAGTTTTCTATGCTGTTTTAGCAAATATATCTAAAGACGAAGATGAAACTGAAGAGATAATTATTCAAGAAGAGGAAGAGGTTGCCAAAGTTGAAGAGGTTGCAGAGGTTGCCAAAGTTGAAGAGGTTGCCAAAGTTGCAGAAGTTGCAGAAGTTGCAGAAGTTGAAGAGGTTGCAGAAGTTGCCAAAGTTGAAGAGGTAAATGAGAATCAAATATGTGATCTCATACTTGATGATATCAAACCTATTCATTTTGATTTTCAACTTGAAAAAGCTTCTGAAGATTTGAGCTTACCTACTGACCTTATCGAAGAGTTTGTCAATGACTTTATTGCTCAAGCTAGAGAAGAGAGAGAGACTTTTTATGAAGCTTGCAAAAGCGGTGATGTTGACACTATACAAAAAACAGGACACAAACTAAAAGGTGTTGCTAGTAATCTTAGAATCAATCCTTTGGCTGATACACTTGAAGAGATACAATTTTGCGAAGATAAATCTCGCTTTGAACCACTTCTCAAAAAATATTGGGGGCAGTTCTTAGCGTTTGAGATTTTCATGCACGGTAAATCACACGATCTAGGAGGAAAATAAATCATGACTATTAGAAATAGACTAAAACTAACTGGGTTAGTGCCAATTACACTGCTTATTTTGCTTTCGAGCTATTTTTTGTTTGTATCGTATCAAAATTATGAAAAAGCACATGCACTTAAGGTTGTATTAAACAATAATGCCATACTGAATGATCTATTGATACAGACAGGAAAGGAGCGCGGTTTAACATCACTCTATATGGGATCAGGTCGCAAGAGTTTTGCTGAACCACTGAAAAATCAGAGGAAAAATCTGGATGCTTCCATAGAAAAACTACAACAAAACCTTGTAGTAGAGACAAAAGCTTATCTCCCTTTTTTGCTAATGAATATACAACTATTAGATAGTGCAAAATATAATAAACTATTAGATAACACAAAAAGTGTCTCCGGTATTAGGAAAAAAGTAGATACTGTCGGTAGTAATTTTACAGATATATTCTTCAAAGGCTATACCGAATTAATAGCTACACCAACATTAGAAAATCTCTTGCAGACAAATAATTTTTCACTAAATACAGAGATAGCCTCTTTGATTTCGACACTTGATAAAATCGATATAGCAAAAGAGAATGCTGGTTTGGAGAGAGGTTACATATCCTACTTTATGACACAAAAATCCTCTATGGCTTTTAGTGAAATCGCACTATGGGACTCATTTAAAACAAAATCAAACGCTTTTGATCCTAGTAAAATCACAAACAAAACGATATCAAATGCAATTGTAACTCTCTATAATAATCCTAAAAACAAAAAGATGCTTTTAGATTTGGCAGAGACCTCCTCTTCAATCCAGACAGATATGGATAATGGAGACTATGCAGAAGATCCTAGTGACTGGTTTACTCTTCAAACCAAAAAAATCTCACTACTCTCAAAAGCACAGGTTATTGTATCTAGCAAGCTATGGGAAGCATCTGATGGCTATCTAAATCAACAGATTATTGCACTTATCATATCTATTCTCATATGGTTCCTATCTATATTGCTGGCATTCTTGGGGTACAGAACAACAAGTGATATTACTAGCAATATCAAAGAGCTTGAAGATGTTCTAAACAAAGCTATTGATGAGATGAAACACAACGATCAATATATCATATCGGATACTTCAGCAATCGAAAATATTGAACTAGATACGCGTGAAGGAACTAGGGCTGCATATAGGTTCCTTGAGAGTCTAGTCGATACCGCAAGAGAAGATAAACAATCTGCCCTTCAGGCAAATGAAGCAAAATCACTCTTCCTTGCCAATATGTCACATGAGATCCGTACACCTCTCAATGGTATTGTCGGATTTACAGAGTTACTCAAAACTACAGAACTCAGCGATGAACAGCATGAGTTCTTATCGATTATAGATAAGAGTTCCGAAAACCTTCTCAGTATTATCAACAATATTCTTGATCTCTCTAAAGTTGAAAGTAATAAAGTTGAAATTGAAAGTGTCGTCTTTGATACAGAAGAGGAGTTTGATAGTGCCATAGAGACTTATGCTGTTAGTGCTGCAGAGAAAAATATTGATCTCAACTACTATCTAGATCCAACTATAAGTAGAAAACTCAAAGGAGATCCGACCAAGATCAAAGAGATACTGATCAATCTACTTAGTAATGCAACTAAATTTACTAGTTATGGTGGAAAAATCAATGTCGAAATCAAAAAGATTCAAACAGAAGATGGACAACATAGAGTTCTGTTTAGTGTTCAAGACAACGGCATAGGTATGACCAAAGAGCAGCAATCAAGAATCTTTACAGCATTCTCTCAGGCAGACATCTCTGTCACAAGAAAATACGGTGGTACAGGCTTAGGGTTGACTCTATCTAGTCAGTTTGTTGAATTGATGGGTGGCGAACTAGAGCTTGAGAGTATCAAAGACCACGGTACAACATTCTTCTTTAGCTTGGCTCTCGAAGAGATCTCTACAACAGAAACAGGTCTATTCAATGCCTTTACTGCTCTGACGCTTGGTAAATATGAGCAGCAGATACCTACAAAATTAGATAGTTATCTTGATAGCTATTTTGAGTATTTTGGTCCTACGGTAAAACTATTTGAGTCTGTTGGAGAGCTTAAAGATCTGAAGGATTCTAATAGTTGTAAAAACTACTGGATAGATATCGATAATGCAAAACAAAATATTCTTGATTCGTTACCAAATTTCAATAGATCTGATCTAATGGTTATAGCAAATGTGACAAGTAGAGACAAGATAGAGCAACTAAATATTACTCAAGAGAATGTTCTATATAAACCTGTAACATTGAAGAAGATCAGGGAAGTCCTTCTTAAAAGCTCAGAAATAGTTGAAAGCAAAGAGGATAGTGGGAGGAAAAAAGTAGAAGGAACAAACTTTGATGCCAATGTACTTGTCGCTGAAGACAATATCATTAATCAAAAACTTATTCGTCATATTCTTGAAGAGTCAGGTCTCAAAGTTGATATCGCAAACAATGGACTAGAGGCATTTGAAAAACGAAGAAATGGTGATTTTAATCTAATCTTTATGGATATCCAAATGCCTATAATGGATGGTCTTGAAGCAACTCGTGAAATTCTTGATTATGAAGAGGATGAGGAGCAAAAACATATTCCAATTGTTGCTCTAACTGCCAATGCACTCAAAGGTGATAGAGAGAGATTCCTTAGTGCAGGAATGGATGAGTATATATCCAAACCGCTAGAGACAGCTGAACTTATGGCTGTACTCAACAAATATATTGATGCTACTCCTTCCGATGAGGCTCCACAGAAAAAACAAGAACCTATCAAAAAGCCAGAACCGATCAAAGAGCCAAAGCCAATCAAAAAGCAAGAACCGATTAAAGAGCCAGAACCGATAGAGAAGACTCCTATTATTGATAATATTTTAGAAGAGGATAAGACAACTACTGTTGATCCTATTATAGAACCTGCCACTGCAGAGAAAACAGCGAGTAAAGAGAAGATTCTTATTGCAATAAAGAGTCTACTCAAGAGTAAAATCATCGGAAAATTGGCTCAAAATCTAAACATGGACTATACAGCTATAGATAATTTGGATGATTTAGAGAAAGAGGCTCTTTCGGGAGAGTATGATATACTTATTACAGATGATTATCTCTTGCCGGAAAATCTCAGTAAGATAGAAGAGAAAGTTGCTATACTTTCATTTGCAGACCTACAAAACAAACAAAATACTCCTAAGATTACACGAGGAGAATCTCTGTCTCATACAATTTCAAAAGAGACACTTGAGATATTAATTAATAGGTATAGAGGATAGATTATGGGATTAACTGTATTGATAGTAGATGATGATATGATCAATAGATTGCTATTGAAGGCTCTCCTGAAAAAGAGTGCAAGAGTTAGTGGAATAATAGAAGCTGAAAACGGATCAGATGCACTTGAAAAGGCAAGAGAAAATGAGAATATAGATATTATACTTCTTGATGTTATGATGCCTATACTTAATGGAGTAGAGTTTTTGAAGATTTTCCGTTCAGATATGTCAAATAGCCATATTCCCGTAGTTGTATTGACAACCGATGATACACGAAAAACGGAGGTTTTTGATAATGGAGCCAATGATTTCATACGAAAGCCGATCATAGAGAAAGATCTCACACGAATTCTCGACCAGTGGACCTGATCTACGATAGCAATAATCTTATGGTAGTTTCAAAACTACCATAAGTTGTATCTACAGCAGAGTCTTTTTAATGACCTCTCTAATATGCTTCACACCTACAATCTCAATATTCTCTTTTACCTCATCAGGTATATCATCTAAGTCTCTCTCATAATTTTTCATTGGTATCAATGCTTTAGTAACCCCCGCTTTGTATGCAGCTATCAACTTCTCTTTAAGTCCGCCAATGGGCAGCACTTTGCCTGTCAGAGTCAACTCACCAGTCATAGCGATCTTGTTGTTGACTCTCTCTCCACTCAATATCGAAGCGATAGCTGTTGCTATAGTAATACCTGCACTCGGCCCATCCTTGGGAGTAGCACCTTCAGGTACATGGATATGGAGATCATATCGCTTGTAAATTTGACTGGCATCTACCTTGATCCCATCTTCACGCTCTTTTTGATTGAGAGGTATACTATCTGTCGGTATCTTAACGATACCCTCATCAATAAGTATCTTTACTACACTATAGGCGATACGAGCTGACTCTTTCATCACATCTCCAAGACTCCCAGTAAGCTGTATTGACCCTTTGCCTTTGATCCTTATCGCTTCTATGGTGAGGACATCACCACCTACAGAGGTCCAGGCAAGACCATTGACGACACCAATCTTTGGAGTATCCTCTACAGGTGAAATTTCAAAAACTTTTTTATCTGCAAATTTATCAAGATTTTTCATAGTGACTGAGACTCTATTCAGATCCCTCTCTTCGAGCAGTATCCTCGCACTCTTACGCATCAGAGTAGCTAATTTTCGTCTGAGATTTCTCACACCTGCTTCTCTCGTATACTCTTCGATCAATCTCTTCAAAGCTGGTGCAGATATGGAAAACTCTCGCTTTTTAAGTGCATGCTTTTTCAACTCTTGAGGTATAAGATATCGCTGTGCAATTTCAAATTTCTCATTTGGCGTATAGCTACTCAATGAGATAAATTCCATCCTATCACGCAGTGCAGCAGGAATCCGACCTATATCATTGGCTGTAGCGATAAAGATAGCTTTGCTAAGATCTATATGAAAGTTGAGATAGTAGTCACGATAGTGAACATTTTGTTCAGGGTCAAGTATCTCTAGTAGAGCGGCAGTAGGGTCTCCACGATGACTTCTCCCTACTTTGTCAATCTCATCTAGTACAATGACAGGATCCATTGTCTTGGCCTCTATCATACCCTGTACAACTCTTCCAGGCATAGCACCAATATAGGTACGACGATGCCCTCTTAGCTCATTGACATCCTCCAATCCACCAAGTGCCATTCTCACTAATGGTCTTTTGAGTGCTGTAGCGATAGAGTTTGCTAGAGAGGTTTTGCCTACACCAGGAGGTCCGGAGAAACATAGTATTACACCTTTTGAATCAACCTGCTTTATACCTCTGAGTTCGGCTAACTCTCTTACTGAAAAAAACTCTACGATACGCTCTTTTGGTTTCTCTAGCGAGTAGTGATCTCTATCCAACTCTTTAGCGACATCTTTTACGCTGAGTTTTTTTCTTGAGAACTTTCCAAAAGGCATCTCAAAGACCCACTCAAGATAACTCTGCAAAATATTTGCATCTCCACTATCTGGGTGAACCCGTGCAAAACGATCAAGTTGCTTTTTGATCTCATTGTGAGCATCCTCATCTAGATACCTCTTGATCGATTCAAGCTTCTCACGAAAGAGTATGATCTCCTCCTCTCGCTGTGTATCAACACCCAAATCCTGCTGTATCTGCTTGAGCTGCTCCTTAAGGAAGTACTCTTTATTGGTCTGTTCTATCTTGGTATGTACTTTGTTGCGTATCTCTCGCTGTATTTTCGCTGCTTCAATCTCCTCGATGATCACATCGACTAGGGACAACAGACGCTTCTCTATATCGCTTTCGATATAGAGTTCATAAGCTTTTGTTTTGCCAAACTTAAGCATAGATGATACCAGATCTGCAATACGGTGCGGCTCATCATTCTCCTCTATGGTTCTAAGGAGATCAGCAGGAAAAGAGCTATTGACAGATGAGAGTTGTTTGATCTTATCACGGAGTATATCCATCAATGCATCAACTTTAAGTTGATTGTAGCCTTGGTTTTTGACGATATCTACAACTGCCTGAGGAAACTCACCGCTCACATTTGCAGTGATCACTCCTCTAGAGAGACCTTGAAAAAGGATCTTGACACGCCCATCAGGCATGTGTACTTTGCGCATGATCGAACCTACAACCCCATAGGTGTAGATAGATTCAAAATTTCGTTCACCCTCATGACCCTCTCTAGTAGAGGTAGCAAAAAGGAGTGAATTGTTCTCCATGGCATAGGTCGCAGCATCTATATCCTCTTGCGAGCCGAGAAAGATCGGACTGATCATAAAAGGGTAGAAAAAGAGATCATCCTCTACAATGACTGGTATAGTAGTCGGAAATGCATCATAATCACTTAACTGCATATCTAATCAAATACCTTACTGACAATACCCTTCTCCGGCAGATCAATATCATTCAGATTCAATGGTGACTGAGCATTTTTTTCTCGATAAATCTCTGCACCTTTATCCTTGTCAACACGATTATAGAGTGCTGCTATATTTTCATTGAGCATATATTGACTCATATGCAATCTAACCAATATGGTATCAACCAGTGGCTCATAAGATGAGTCTGGATGACGCAAGGTAAATTTATTGACATTTACTACAGTATCCATCATCAGTTTCTGATCTTTGTTGACATCACTTATACCCAAAAAAGCAGACTTCAGCTTCATGAAATCAGCATATTCTCGACCTTCACTCGTAGCAAATCGCTTGTTATACTCATCAAAGTAGTAGTTTGCCATGAGATACTCCTCCTCCTCCATATGCCCATGAGCTAGCATAATAATCGCTGTTGGGAGTAGAGGTGAACGCATATGTTCACTCTTTAGAGACAGATAGTACTCATCGGCCTTATCTAAACTACCACTACTAACAGAGGTGGCGATTTTCTTATACCAGTATAGTGCAGGTTTGTTGTAGTCAGATGATTCATCCTTCTTCCCTAGACATCCTGCAAAGAGAAATGCAACTGCAATCCCTATCAATAAACTTTTTTTCATTCAGTAACCCCTACATAGAATATTCTCTTTATCATATCTCAAAGTATGTAAAAAGCTTATGATGTTTCGCTATAATTGAAGAAATATGCACCAAAAGGATGGGTTTTGAAACTGACGATCATAGGAAGTGGTGCCATGGCAATAGCACTAGCAGATGGATTAATAGAAAAATATGAACTGGAATTTTTTGCGAGAGATGAGCAGAAGCTGGATAAACTTTCAAAAAGATACAAAACCTCTTGCTATCTACTGGATCATATAAATATTGACAATAAAAATATCTTATTGTCTGTTAAGCCTTATGCACTTGATATTGTAGCAGCTCATCTGCATGGTCAAGCACGCACACTCTACTCTATCCTCGCCGGCACCTCTATAAAATCACTAAATGCACAAATCAACGCAGAGTATACTGTACGAGCTATGCCAAATATCGCTGCAGCTTTTGGAGCATCTGCAACGACACTAACAGGAGACGATAGAGTCAAAAATGAGGCAGTAGATATATTCAATGCTATAGGGGAGAGCCTCTGGCTAAATAGTGAAAAAGAGCTTGACATTGCGACAGCTGTAGCGGGAAGCGGACCCGCCTATCTAGCTCTAGTAGCAGAAGCCATGATGGATGGTGCTGTCAAGCAGGGAGTCAGGAGAGAGGATAGTATACAACTTGTTCAAGCTCTATTCAAAGGATTTTCACCACTGCTTGAGGAGCAGCACCCCGCCCTCATCAAAGATCTGGTTATGAGTCCAGGAGGCACGACGGCTGCCGGTTACGCAACACTAGAAGCCGGTAGAGTCAGAGATGGTTTTATCAAAGCGATCGAAGCGGCATTTAAGGTGACACAGAGGTAGTAAGGAACTTCCCAAAAACAATTCTACCCATCTGACTTCTCCTTTTGCTCCTATTTGGATTCTCTCAATCGTCGCATAGAATCACTATGCTCCTCACGAGAGTATCCAACTAGAAACAAAATTCCTGCGTCATCTTGGTAGAATTGTTCTTGTGAAGTTCCTAAAGCTAAGCGTTGAGATAATTAGAGTTGCTACCCTTTTTATCAATAAAATATGTAATAAAAAAGAGAACAAAGTTACAGAAGACACCGATAACTAGACCGTCAATACCGCCAGGGTTGTTGAAAACAAAGTTCCAGATAACTACACCGAGGATTCCAGCCAAAGCTCCTGCAGTAAAATGCCTTATATTGACTTTGAGTCCCATGATGGCTGCGACTAGCGGAACCAGCATCACAGGTGACCAGAAGTTGTAGGAGTAGATAAGTATATCTAGTATACTTTTGATTTTTATCGCAACTATCACCGCTAGCATACCGACAAAGATATTGAATATCCGCGTCATTACAAGTGCCTGCTTTTCGCTCATCTCCTTGGATCTAAGCGGCTTTACTACATCATGGGTGAATGCTACTGATGCCCCGTTTAGAAAAGAGTCGGCTGAGGACATGACGATGGAGATGATACCAGCGATGACCAAACCCTTCAGTCCGATGGGAAGAACTTCTGTGATAACAAATGGCATCGATAGGTTGGGATCTAGGTTGGGGTCGATCGTCAAAGCGATGATACCGATAAAGCCGGTAATAACAAAAAATGGAAAGGAGAAGATTCCGCTCCATAGTGTTCCTTTTGCTGTGTGAGTAGCTTTTTTTGAGAGAAATAGGCGTTGGACATAGGGCTGGATCAGAGTTTCGCCCAATAAAAAAGTCAAGAAGAGGGATACAAAGCCCAAGAGTGTCTTCTCAGTTCCTAGGAGAGTAAAATGAGTTGCTGGTACAGCCTCGGTGATGCCAGACCAGCCACCGACATAGAAATACCCAAAAATCAGGGTCATTGTGATACCGATAGAGAGAATAAAAAATTGAACTATGTCAGTGAAAACCACCGAACGCATTCCACCGATCGTGGAGTAGATGATCACTATGCCGCACCCTACAAGAATACCGTAGATTTGAGGGATACCCAGAAAGACATTGAAGATATAACCTATGGCTCCCACCTGTGCACCGAGTATCCCTGCACAGAGAATTATAGACAAAATCCCAGTTATTATCTTGGCAAGGTTTCCGTAGTTTTCATACATGATGTCTCCGACGGAGATAGCATTTGGGTATTTGTCCATTTTGGGAGCTATCAGGGTTGCCACCAAGATCTCTTTGAAGCTAAATCCCCAAAGTGCAAAGATATTTACGATCCCGAATAAAAAAACTTTCTCGGCATTTCCCATCGAGAAGCCACCGCCGATGAAAGATGCAGATAGAGTCAGGAAGATAACCATCGTACCGAAAGAGCGTCCTGCAACAGAGAATTGATTTAGGTTGGAGACACCTTTTCCAGCCCATATTCCCAAGATCAATATACCTATGAGATAGATAACTACTATTACTTGATCGATCATTTTCCCACCTTTGTAGTTTTGATCAACTACTGTTTCAATCCTTCTCTAGAGGATATCGTGCAAAATTTTGCTCCCCTATCCTATTTGAGATCAGTAGAGCATCACCCTTTTCATCTATCTTGACAAACATATAAAGAGATAAAAATTCATCTGATGAAGTGTAGTGATAGATCTCTGTCTCTTTTGGAGTATCCTCAAGCATATAGCACTGATCTGCACCTATGAAATGGTCTCTTTGCATATTGAGGATTTTGTAGTAGACACTGCCATCCTCCATAATAAACAACTTTTTATCTCTCAGGTAGTTGTCAAATCTTTCATGAAGCACCTCTAGTGTCTTCTCTTCTCTCTTCTCTACTGGATCTACTCCTTGAGTCTTGTGATCTTGAGGATTAAGTATTGTGACTGCTATTTTGGCAAGTATCTCTATATTTTTTTTATCTGTCTGGCTGAAGCCACCATCTTTGTTGAGGAGCTGGACAACACCTAGTCTGGTATTTTTACTATTTATGATCGGTACAGCTAGTATGCTTTTGGTTTTGTAGCCACTTTTCTGATCGACAGCCTTCAGAAAGATAGAGCTCAGTGATGTGTCATTTTCCAGTACTGACTCTCTCTTGTGAAAAGCATAACCTACGATACCTGCATTTGATCTTAGTGCGATAGTACCCTTGATCCCATCGGCATATACACTGCGGAGCTGATCTTTCTCTTTGCGATAGAGGAAAAATGAACATCGATCTGCACTAGTGATCTTTTTTGCATACTTGGCAACAATAGCAATACTCTCTTTTAAGCTGTCTACTTTTGAGATATCATTTTTGAGTGATGCAACTATGTTTTGATTATCCATTTCCAATCTCCTCTTTGATTATAATAGTATACCAAAACAATAGTTTATTTATTGTGAAATGTATGATAATTTGATGAGGGAAAATTGAACTAAAGGAGCGATTATTAGAGAATCGCTTGTAGGGTCGGCTCACTGACCAATCATATGCAACTAGAAACCATCTAAGCCCATCAAACAGATGGTCGATAAATCGACCCTGCCTAAAAGTGGAGATTCAACCATAGGGCGGTTTATGGTCTAGTCGTGGTCATACTCATAGCGAGCCAATCATTCATGCCGCCTCTGTACCATTTGATCTTTTTGGCAGGGTAGCCTAGTTTGAGGAGGCTCTTTATCATAGATGGAGATTGACTGCACCAGCTGCCATTGCAAAAAAGTGCAATAGTCTTGGCATTGGCAAAATCATATCCACTTTTGGTACTTTTGACAGCTAGAATTGCCAGTGCCTCTTTGAACTCCTCAGGAAACTTGTCTGCCTTGGTGATATGGGAAAATGGCAGATTAGTAGCTGTGGGTATCGTGCGATACTCATACCACTCTTCATGTCGGCTATCTATGAGTAGCATATCGCTATTCTCTTGCATCTGCTCTATGAACTGCAGTGTCTCCAACTCACCAAGAGTCTGGATATCCTTGTGCAGTGTGAGTGGCTGTATCTGTCCTAGAGTCTTCACAAATGTAGCTTTGCATCTTTGTGGCACTTCACGACTAGCATATAGATCCTCCCACAATATAGAGTTGTTGATCGGTATAGATAGGCATA
>JAYEOM010000085.1:0-38175 GCA_034722955.1 Campylobacterota bacterium | reverse complement strand
CAAAGATATCAAAAAAGTCATTCCAAAAGCTCTGAGACTCTGCGTGTTCTCTGCGTTCTGTCTCCCACTCTTTGGAAAATGCTATCGCTCTAGTTTTTATCTCATTCCAGCTTAATGCCAATTTGTGTCCCTTTTGATTGATAGAGTATATTTTAGCATCTTTTTCATAGAGATAGTTATATGAAAAACCAATAGTTGACTAGGGTAGCCTAAAGCAGTTATCTGTAGCTGAGTTTGTGAGCAGGTCTCTATATCATTTACGCTTGGGGTATTCTGGGTGGCAGTAGTCGACTCCTAGAGAGCAGCAACCCTCTGTGATACCCATGCTCTTCAATCCATCATCAAATGCCCAGTAGTGAGCAAAGCTGCCATCTCGGAGGATGTTAAATGTATCTATCAATGCTTGATTGCCTGTAGAGGTACTGAGAAAATGATCTAGATCATTGATATCAACGACCTCAACCATACACCCGACTTCTAGTGATGATCGAGTCGATTCTCTGCCTATCTCAAAAAGCATATTGTATAGATCTTGTATCTGGGGTACAGCAAACTTGCCTACTGGCATAGCATTTAGAGCCTCTAGGGAGTAGTTCACTTCATAGTTGGCGAGATTGGTAATGTTGATATCGTACCACTCTACCAGATTTTGTACTAGCTGGATATGTACTACTTCTGATTTGATAGCGATATTTTCCAACTGCCTGGCAGGGTGGATCTTGTTGAGTTCCAGATAGATATCTTTTGCCAGCTTCTCCTCATGCCACATATAAGCTAGTGAATACTTCTGATCCTCTGTGAGTGCTACTTTTGCATAACTGCTTAGATCCAGATAGGGTTGACCACCTCCTGAACCGCCACCTTTACCACCCTTGCTGTCGCTCGAACTATTTGAGTTTGAACCCGAACACCCAGCCATGATGATAAGCGATACTAGCAGTATATAGACTATCGATAATTTTTTCATATCATTCTCCTTTATCTATTTTCAAGAAGAAGTATAGCTTTTCTATATGAACCAAGTATCAATTATATCCCAAGTTAGGGGTGCAGTTCTGGTGGGTTCATAAGGTTTTGAGATGGATGTAGTGGTGGTGTTTTAGTGATTAGGAGATGGTCTGTTGCGAGAAGTATGGGGCAGGTTTGAGGAGTTGTGCAAAAATAAAAATACTCAAATGACGCAACTTTGGCGTTTGGTAGTCCAATAACAGTCCCAACCCCAATTTGCAAATCTTACCCTCTGCGTGACAAATAGAGGTAAAATAGTGAAAAAGAAAATACACCCTACCCTATGGCACAAACAGCCTCTTGTTGACATCATAGTAGCGTATATAGTCATCGATACGCCTCTTTAGTATCTTGTCGGTTATATCTATAGGCTCCTTGAGAGGGAATTTGACAAAAAACTGTGATGGCATAATCGAATTCTCCCTGTCTGGATTTTTAATATAGGAGAACATCGCCCTCCTTATACTCTCCTTGGATGAGTATTTGTGTAGATAGCGGCGATAGATCCGTTCTGAAGGGATCGACTGAGATTGATGGCATGAGAGACATTCGCTTTCAAATGGTGTGGTTTTGACTAGCTTCTGGCTACCTAGAAGCGGGAGTGTCATAAAGCAGATACATATGATGATTTTTACCATTGGATAGTTACCTCCGTCTCTATATCTAGTTTTGATCTGATCGAAATATCAAAATCATAAGCCTTGGCAATCTGATAAACGATATTGAGTCCTATCCCAAAGCCACCCTCATTTTGGTTGGCACGGCTAAATCTATCAAATATATTTTTGATCTCCCCATCTGCTATCCCTATACCACTATCTTTGACCTTCAATATATTGTTATCAAGATAGATATGCAACTTGCCACCTATATGATTATATTTGATAGCGTTGGATATGAGATTGTCTATAACTCTTGTCGCATCATCTCGATCTATCTCTAGTATGATATCATGCACTATATCATCCACAACTGTGATCTTTTTCGCCTCTATAGCAGAGGAGAAGTAGAGTAGTCGCTCCTCTATAAATGTAGAGAGGTTGAGAGGTTTAATATCCCTATGATAGTTATGGTGCAGTTTCAGATAGGTGAGATCATCATAGATACGGCTCAGCGTCTTTGAAGCGATCTCTATGCGCTGCATCTCCTTTTTTGCATTGCACTTCTCAAGTGTATCCATCAACTCTAGGTTGGTTAGGATAGTACTGATGGGGGTATTGAGCTCATGCGTCGTATCTTGGATAAATCTATTCAACATCTCTATGGATTCACGCATTGGAGCTACAAAAAGCCGCCCAAGAAAATAACCGATAATCAAAAAGAAAACCCCAGCACCCAGCATAAACAGGAGTATCATCTTTTGCAGATCCACAATCCTGCTCTGATCTATAGGTGTTTTTAGTACCAGATAAGCAACACCCAAGTAGTAGGGATCTATTTTTTTGACATGAAAGATACTATTTTTTTCTATATAAAAATCTTGCATAAAATCTATAGTTGATGGGGGTTCGAAGGTTTTGAAAATGAGTTTTTTATCTATCTCAAAGAGTAGAATATCAAAAGGTTTTTTTTGAGGGAGAGGAAGCCTCTCTGTAAATTGTTGATGCAGTACCATAAGCTCATGACGGAGTCGGTCACCCTCTCGCTCTAGTGACTCTCTCTGCTGATCGAGGAGGTTATGTCTCTCGTAGGCATAAAAGATGGTTAATCCTATGAAGAATAGTATAAAAGTTGAGATGAGATAGATCGTTATAAAACGGTAGAGACTCCTCTTTTCACTATGATACAAAACGATACCCTATATTTTTCACTGTCTCTATATGCTCTCTGCCAATATATGAGCGTATAGTTTTGATATAAGTTCGCAATGAACCGCTACTAGGATCTTCATCATAATCCCAAAGAGTATCAAATATTTTATCATAACTCAACAGCTCATCTGGATGCTCAAGAAAGAGATTTAAAAGTTTGATCTCTTTTGTTTTGAGTGGCAATATTTTGCCATCTTTTAAGAGTTGAAACTCTTTAGGATAAAAGTGCAACCCATCACCTATATATACTAAATCTTCTCGTGTTTTGTATTGTCGTTTGAGTTGTGCCTCTATGCGCACTAGTAGCTCTTTGAGAGCAAAAGGCTTTCTAATATAGTCATCACAACCAACATCAAAACCTCTAGTTACATCTTCAACGCTATTGAGTGAAGTGATGAAGATCGCCGGGGTACTGTTGCCATCTCTGCGTAGATCGCTCAAGAGGTCAAAACCATTTTGAAAAGGCACCTTGATATCTAGAAGCATGAGATCAACATGCGTCTCGTAGAGCTTCTCTTTTGCCTGATAGGAGTCATACGCTATCAACACCTCATAAGCATGATACTCAAGAAACTGCTTTACCGTATCACTCAACTGCAGATCATCCTCAAGCAACAGTATCTTTCGCTGTATCATCAAATACTACTGATTGCCTCTGCCGGATCCTCTGCCACTATTTTGTCTGTTTTGTCTATTTGTTTGCTGATAGACTTGGAACTCTTCTCTGCTCATGTAGCCATCTTTATCTGTGTCAACGGCACTAAAAGCAGGAGCATTGCCGGCATTTCTCATCGCTCTACCCTCATTTGCACGAGCAGTCATTCGCTTGGTTCGTGCCTCGTCAAACTCCTTTTTACTCACTTTGCCATCTTTGTTGATATCAAACTCTTGATATGTAGACATATTTCGACCTTGACCTTTTGTGCCTTGACCTTTTGTGCCTTGACCTTGGGCACCTTGACCTCTACCTGTATACTCCACTGCCAAAATAGGTGTAACCAAAAGAGCTACAGTAGAGACCATCACTGTTAAAAATCGTTTCATTTTATCTCCTCCTTGAGAAATGCAAAATCTATCATTAAGTCCAAGGGGCGGAACTACACTTTGATAAAGGCTCCTGCTCCTAACTCAATAACTCAGCTATTGTTACATTAGAAGTATACACTTTCAATATGAACAGAGTATGAACCTTTGTGCAGTTGTCTCTCTATGGTTATAGATTTAAAAAGAGAGACAACACAAAAAAACTCAATGCCACCAATACGATCGAAGCACCAGATGAGATACCGAGATAAAATGAGCATAAAAGACCGGCAACAACACTAACTAGAGAGAATAGTATCGCCATAAAGAGTGTCTTGAAAAAGTTCTCTCTGTATAGCAGTGCTGTAGAGATAGGCAGTACCATCAAAGCTCCTATCAGCAGTATGCCTACGATACGCATCGCCAATGCAACAGTAATCGCACTGAGAACAACCAACATAAGGTTAAGCCAAAAGACATGGATACCACTCGCTTTTGCACTCTCCTCATCTAGTGTCACAAAAAGTAGTTTGCGATAGCTCCCTAGCAGCAGAAGTAACGCTACCACCGCAAATCCTACTGTGATCATCATCTCATCGTCACTCACCGCAGTGATAGAGCCAAAGAGGTAAGAGAAGAGTGAAGCGTTGAACCCATCAGATAGGTTGATCAGGACTACAGCCATAGCCAATGCTCCGGAGAGAAAGATAGAGAGTATGGCATCTGAATAGAGGTGCTTCTTATACCGAAGATACTCTATCGCCATACCTGCAAAGACTGCGACTATGATCGGGGCATAGATAGGAGAGGTATGCGTCACGAGTCCTATCCCCACACCAAGCAGAGCGATATGAGAGAGAGCATCCGGCAGCATAGCATAACGCTTCAATACGATAAAACTCCCTAGTACCGCAGTCAAGATCGAAAGTACAATCCCAACGATAAAAGCTCTCTGCATAAAGTCATAATCAAAAATCTCAAACATCCTGCTCTCCACAGTGACGAACAACATGTGCCTTGGTACCATATAGATCTGTCATAGCTTCGCAGCTCAATAGATCTTTGGCACTGTCAGCATACATGAGTTTCTGATTTACTGCCAATACATGACTCACATCATCAGCTATCACACCCAAATCATGTGTGATGAAGATAATAGTAAGATTTTTCTCTCTGTTTAGTCTCTTGAGAAATTCATAAAATTTATGCTGTGAAGCTATATCAACACCTGTACTAGGCTCATCTAGTATCAACATCTCAGGCTCGCAGACCAATGCTCTAGCTATCATCACTCTCTGACGTTGCCCTCCGGAGAGTTCGGATAGATTTTTTTCTCTCAGCTCTCCGATGGATGCCATCTCGATAGCCTTCTCTATCTGTACCTTGTCGCTATCGGTTAAAAAACTAAACCAGCTCTTTTTGCTTGCCAACCCTAGAGAGACTGTCTCATAGACACTTAGAGGAAAGTTACTATCAAAAAGAGAGACATTTTGAGGTACATACCCGATCTTGTACCAAGATTTAAACTGCTCTTTGGGTGTATCAAAGATAGTGATCCTACCACTTGTCGGCTTGATCAATCCCAAAATCAGTTTGACTAGTGTACTTTTGCCTCCGCCATTGGGCCCTAGAAGTGCGACATACTCTCCCTGCTCCACACCAAAGGAGATATCGGTCAATATCTCCTGATCATCTACACGATACTCTAGATTTTCGACTTGGATTACGGGCATTCAAGCCCTTTTCGAAACTGCTTGAGATCGAAATAGAGAAGTGTCATCATATCCTCTCCCCTCTGCTCATCTTTGAGAGAGATATTTCCCAGTGTATGGAGAGGTTCAAGTTTCAAGTGCATATCTCTAGCCAACTGAAAAGCACTTTTGCTAGACTCTATAGGATCAGCAAAGAGATAACGCAACTCTTTGGCTTTGATCATCTTGGATAGTTTTGCGATCTTTGCTGCATCTGGACGGGAGTGGGCAAACACACCCATGATACTCTTGGTCTCAAAACCATATCTCTTCTCAAGATAACCAAAAGCATCATGCCCCACTAAAAGAGTATGCTGCTTACACTCTTTTAAACCATCACTATAAGCCCTCTCAAGTTTTTCAAATGCACCTGCAAGTGCTTTGGCATTTTTCTCAAATAGTGCAGATTGATCTGGGTAGAGTTCGCAGAGCTGTCTATTGATCACCTCTATCATCTTGATATCATTATCAAAATCAAGCCATACATGAGGGTTGATCCCCCCCTTGCTGTGAGACTCTTTTGCGTGAGACCCATGATCATGCTCTGCATGATCATGATGATGCTCCTCTCCATTGCGAATCAGTTTCAAATCATCTTCAAGAGATAGCATATTTAGATTGGTTGCTGTGGCTAGCTTGCCTACCCAAGGCTCCAGATCTTTGCCTAGAGTGATCAGCAGATCAGCTCCATTCAACTCTACCATATCCGCAGGTGTCGGCGAAAATGAGTGTATCTCACTTCCAGGCTTGATCAATCGCTTTACTTGGATCGCATCTCCGGCGATACTTTTTGTTATAAAGTAGAGTGGATAGATAGTAGTAACCACTGTATCAGACCCTATCTTAGATGGTTGAGTGCTTTTTTGATAAGATAGTAGAGCCAAGAGTATAATCAGAACGATTATAATGAGTCCTAATGCTTTTTTCATAGTTACTGTTCTCCATATTGATTGATAGGTGAAATTATATCTAAATGTGACTTTCCATATGCTCTTTGACTCTCTTTTTGATCCTCTTCTCTACAGGTGCAACTCTGTATTGTTCTACTATCTGATCTGACAGTTGAGTAAATGCTGGTATATATATCTCATAATAGTGCTCTTTAAGTGCCTGTTTTTGTCCATCTATAGCTACGATGATCTCACTCTTGAACTCATCTCTATGGAGATACTCATCACCTGTTACAAGTATGGCATCAGTGCCAAACCAAGCACCCAAAGCCAAAAGAGGAGCACAGATGATGACACCAGGTCCGCACAACAGACCAGCTGCTGCTCCTGCACCTGCTCCTGCTGCTTTACTGCCCGCCTTGACTGCCCCTTTGATGGCAAGTTTACTGCTTAGTTTGGCTGCTATCTTTGTACTTAGAATACCTGCTACCATCTTGTAGCCTACACCTACACCCAGAAGTGTCACTATCTTGTTCGTTTGCAGTGAAACCCTCTCTGCTATATCTACTTTGAGTCTATTTAATATATCTGCATTTAGCTCTCTATCTATATCTTTGGTAGCCTCATAATCAATAGTGGATTGATGAGTAGCTAGCTCTTCATTGAGTGCATATTGTAGATCTTCTGTCACTGACTCTAGCACATCAGCAAAGTCAGAACCAAAAATCTTCTCTTGGATTGTCTGCTCTATTTTACCTGTGACCGCTGCTCCAAGCTCACTATATTCACCTATCACTGAGTAGTGAAAATCCAAAAAACTATCTACATTGCCATAGATCGGAACAAATAGCTTATCAACACTCTCATCAATATTTGTCGTTAGGTTTTTCACCCCTAGAGTCAAACTTTTTTTGATATCATCTACTGCTCTTGGTTGAGTCAAGTTTTTCTGTATTGTATCATCACGAACAGTAATCATCTCTACGATATCCACTATCTCTTTGGCGACAACACTACCTTGCCCTAGAGGAGTTTCACTCTTTTTTACATTTGTATAGGCTACAATCTGCAGAGATGTATAGATAATAAACAGCACCAATATAGTGATCCAAAATAGTTTTTCAGTTATAGATAGTTTTTTGCTCTCTATCTTATCTATAGGTTCGTTAGACATTCTATCCTCTTTTAAATATTTGATCTATCATATGGACTATCTGGGCTATAAATCTATTGATACCCAAAATTGCCAAACTGTTAAAGAGTAAAAATAGAGACCAAGAGGCGATCTTGAGGGGTCTATAATCTATCTGATCTCCACTATTGATGACAACCCACCAAAATGCAGCATCGATCTCTTTCTCAATCTTTAGTATCTTGTTTGTATATCTACACTCTGAAGAGATAGAGTTTGATGCATTGAGTACTGACTCTCCTAGTCCATCCGACAAATAGTCAGGAGCATATCCGCTATAGTAGAGGTACAAAACAACCAATATAAGCAAAAGTGCCATGATATTGATACTCCACTCTCTAGCCATCAACCTCCTGTAGGAGAGATGGATAGAACTCCTAAAGATATGATTTAGCACTCTATATACTAAAATCATCAAGATGATATGTATAGACAATAGATAAAACCACAATGAAGATTGCAGTTGCATAGAGGCGGTGAGTGCTGATGCAGTCATCATTATAGAGATGATAGTATAGAAGATGCTTACTGTTATTTTAGAGGATAGTATCTTGGCAAAAATAGAGTTTTTCTCAAAAAAGCAGTCTCTAAAACATAGCCTAGACTGCATCTTCAGCTCTATAAAACTGTAACTGATCACCAGCAGAACAAGCAGTGGCAACAGTAGTGAATAACACTCATATGAGTAGAGACTCATCCAGCCAAAAAAGATCAGGAATGTCACTGATGCTGAAGCTATATAGAGTTTGATATAGGATACTACTATTGCAAATCCTTTACTTAATTTTTATATAAAACTTGGTGCATCATTGGCGAAGAGTATCAGATCTCCTGCCATTGTCTCTGTCACAAGCATCTCCTCCATATCCTCTTTACTGGAGAGTTTTTTTAGTTTGTCTGGGTTGATGTGCTCTTTAAATATGTTATAGTTGAGGTCTCCTGTGACTATGACTAGATCAAAAACTTCATCTACTCTCTTGGCAACCTCTATATTGAGCTCCTCATCGACCTCAACTAGACCTGGAGTGATGACAACCTTTCTACCCTCATAGCTACTCACTAGATCAAAGGATGCCATCATCCCATCTATATTGCCATTATAACTATCATCCAAGATCACTTTGCCACCAGCATCGATACGCTGTAGACGGTGGGCGACAGGTGCGAGAGTAGCCAGCCCCTCCTCTATCTCTGTATCATTTAACCCCAATGCTTTGGCAACTTTGATGGCAGCTGCTAAATTTATAGCATTGAATGACCCCAAGATATTGGCATGATATAGGATATCATCTAGCCTGAAGCTGGTACTATCGAGTGTAGCTTTGATATCCTTGATATCTTGACCAAACATGTGTATATGATCTGCTGGTTTGATATTGGCACTCTGATCTACCCATGCCTCTTTGAGGCGATCACTTCTGAGGATCTCCATCTTGGTATTGCGGATATTTTCCAATGTTCCAAAGTACTCTATATGAGCTGGTCCTATCTTGCCTACGATAGCATAGTGAGGGTTGACAAATGTCGCAATCTCTGCGATATCCCCCTCCCCTCTCGCACCCATCTCCACTACATAAACTTCACTATCTTCAGGCAGATCTTCATTGATATCTTTGATAACTCCACCAAAGGTATTGACAGATCTGGGTGTAGCGTAGACACGATACTTTGCCGAGAGCAGATGTGCTATGAAGTTCTTGATACTAGTCTTGCCATAACTTGCCGTAACACCTACAACGACCATATCATCCATAGACTCCAACCTCTTCTCTGCTCTTCTCTCAAAGCCGCTAAAGAGTATCTTCTCTATCATCACAGAGGAGAGATACGCTAGCATGATGGGAAGAAATATAGAGAAAAAGTGAAACGCAAAAGCGATAAATATACCAAAGAGATACAGAGCTGCAAAAAATCTCTTTACCCTGCCTGTAAAGACCAGTTTTTTATCTAACCCTCTAAACCAAAATATAAAGAGCGGAGTATACAGCAATACAACTACAAAACCATAGAGTCCAAGACTCAGAGCAGTAGTCAACTCATAGAGTACAAAAGGTATCAAGAAGTAGACAAAGTGCCACCAGACTTTGGTATGGTGGAAGATAACCCGTTCGAGTCTGTAGCTATACCATTGGAGATTGGTTACAAAGTAGTACCCCATCATCCCCACAAAGAGAAGATAGGCGATAAGGTTGAGATAGATCATAAGTTAGTTCTCCTTACAAGTAGTAGAGATAGTTTGAGCGATAAATTCGCTATGCTTGAGAAAAAAGAAGTGGTCACCCTCTAGTGGGTAGAGAGTGCTATCTTTTATCAGTGTGACGATCTTCTGGGCACTCCATAATGGCGTAGCAGTATCCTCTTTGCCCCAAAATAGCAGAGCTCTGCTCTGTGTAGCCGCGAAGTTGCTTTCAAAATCTTCATTGACTACATTTTTAAATGTTTCATACATCACTTGACTCATCCCTTTGGCATCATCACTTATGAAAAATTGATGCAATCTTTCCAATCCAAAGGGTTTGAGTATTTTAAATATAGCTATTTTTGCTCTTACTGCAAACACCTTGGGAACCAATATACCCGAGGAGGAGAGGAGTACGAGACAGGGAGTATGGAGAAGTGTCGAAACCTTCCCTCCAAAGGAGTGTCCCATAGCTATCTGGGGTTTTGCTCCTATCTTCTCTAGAAAAAGTGTCACTATATTGGCATAATCCTCTGTAGTCAAAACCATATCACAACTACTCTTGCCAAAACCTGGCATATCGATATAGATATGTTTGTACTCATCTAAGCTATTGCCAAATGCTTGCTTCATGATCTCTTTGCTGCTACCCCATCCATGCAGTATGAGCAGTACATTTTTCTCTGCAGGGTTTACCAACTCATAAGAGAGTGAAAAGTGTTGCCCTCTATAGGATATCTCTTTTGATGCCATAATCTACCGTTTCTTATAGTTTTGAATATTTTAGCATAACTATCTCAATCGACCAAGTTTTCACACACAACATCTACAACTTTTTCACGATTGCTATCTAGGGACATAGCACTCATCGTACCACTCCAGACACACCCAGTATCCAGACAACACACTCTTTTGTCACTGTAGTAACCTAGTGTAGACCAGTGTCCGAATATGATCTTGGGTTTGATCTTTTTGCGTTTGGGAGACTCAAACCAAGGTCGCAAACCATACTCCTTCAGCAAGAGTTGACTTGGTTTGCCCTTTTGTTTGAACTCCAATCTGCCATCATCATAGCAGTATCTCATACGGATAAATGAGGATAGTGTATACCGCTCTATCTCTATATCACTGCTTTTGGGGTCGAAGTGATCCAAGCCTTTGTCAAACATCAGGGGTAGCCACTCCTGATAATCATCACTATGCAACTTCTCTTCAACTCTGCTGGCATAGTAGCTTGCCATCTCAAGATCAAACTCCGGAGAGATACCTGCATGCGACATGCAGTATCCAAGATCAGTATCGATATGGAGAAATCTTTGTGATCTGAGCCACTCTATAAGTATCTTGGCGTCTGGTGCATCCAGGATAGGATCTATGGATGGATTGCTCTTTTTGAGACCCAGATAGGCAGCGATGAGAGCTATATCGTGGTTGCCAAGTACTACCACTATACTATCTCGAATAGTGTAGAGATAACGCAGAGTCTCTAGCGATCCCTCTCCACGATTGACTAGATCACCTGCGATCCAGAGTCTATCTTTTTTTGGATTGAACTCTATCTTTTTCAGTAGTGCCTTGAGTGGCTTGTAGCACCCCTGTATATCTCCTATCGCCCAAACCATCAGAGAGTCTCCAAGCAGATATATAACTTACAAATAGTGTGCATGGTAAAAATCCTAATTTCCAATCTCTAACTTTTCACAATAGAGTAGTATCTTATCTTGAATATTCATCTTTGCATATGCTGACGATGGGGATGGCAGATAGACCCTCTCTATCTCCAAATAACCAAAATTCAGATCAAATAGTGCCTCTGATTTACGCCCTGTAAAAGCGACCTTTCTAATAGTCGAATGCTCTTCGAGAAAAGCAGCAATATCATTGACCTCTTCATCCATGAGGCTACTATCTAGTGAACTCTCCCTACGACAGAGACGGATCATATCCCACAGTCCAAGTTTTGCCTCCTTGAGCAGCCATATACGCTGATCTCTAGTATTGGCCGGATACCCTGTCACAGCAGAGAGTATCTTCCAGAACTGATTTTGGGGATGTGCATAATAGAAGTTGTTCTCAAATGATTTGACACTAGGGAAAGACCCCAATATCAAAATCTCAGTATCGTTGAAAATGATCGGGTCAAACGGATGCTCTAACTCTTTACTGCTCACTACTGCCTACTCCCCATGCATATAGCTATCTGCAAGCTTTTTGCATATTGCGAACCATCAACACCAAGAGTGCCAATGAGAATATTTTATAGTTGATCTCTGAGCCTTTATGGGTATTAAGAAATGCGTCACTCTGCGTCATCGCCTCACCTGCCATCTGCATCGTAAGTATATCCGGGATATAGTAGTGCGAAAATAGCAAACCGGTAGCAAAGACAAAAAAAGTCGCAACTTGAGTGATCGTATCTCTCTCAAACTTCTTATACTTATACCCCTCATACAGAAAGATAGCAAAGAGTGTAAAATCCACAAGATAAGCAAGCTTGACAAAACTCTGTGTCATGATCAGCCCCTCTTGGTAGTGACTCAACAGAGCATCACCTAGCCACTGCTCTGTATGGAAAGTCACAGGTGCCACAACAATCCCGGCAAAAAGCCCAGCCCCAAGAGTCATACCCAGCAGTACCAGATATGCTATTGTTGCTATTCTAAAATATCTATTCATCTCTATCTCCTTTGTTATATATCTACCAAGACCGCAAAAGAACTTCCATCTCTTTGCTGCTGAAGCTTGGACTTTACCATACAGTGGGAGATTATTTACGGGACTGAAGTCCCTACTCCTGAAAGATAAAAGTATTTGCACAGTCTCTAACCTCTTTTAACTTGCTCTATCCAGTACGGCATGATTGCCTGTTCACCTCTGAGTGTTGTAGTGAGTCCATGTCCAGGATAGAGGGTGAAATCCTCTCTGATAGTGGATGCTCTCTCTAGACTCTTGACCATATCTTCACCACTAGAGTATGGAAAGTCCCATCTACCGATAGATTGTTGAAATAGAAAATCACCACTAAACCACACATCACCTATCTCTATGATACTGCATCCGGGTGTATGACCGGGGAAGTGTCGAAACTTGATCGATACTCCATCAAGCTCCAAACTCTCATCTCCATCTACCAAATAGTCAGGTTCACTAGAGGGAGTGCCTTGACCAAATGGGTCATTTAGGAGCATGAAGGCATCCCCCTTGGGGATGTAGATAGGGATATTTAACTCTTTTTTGATCTCTGCATTACTCCAGACATGGTCAAAATGACCATGCGTATTGAGTATAGCTATAGGATTTGTTACATTAGCAAGAACCCACTTTGTGGCACCGACACCGGGATCGATGATAAAGTCTCTATCTTTGCCATCGATAGGGATAGAGGCGATGTAACAGTTTGTTTGGTGTGAACCCATTGGTTGGATTTTAATCTGCATATTAATAGTATCTCCATAAATATTTCGGGATTAGGTACAGATATCATCAAGCAGTGAGATAGATCTCAAAGAGAAGTATACTGTTGAGCCCAAATGTTTGGCGTATTGTACCCAAGATTTTTGTAGATACAAAGATTTTTCTTGATTTGATCTTCAAAAGATAGAATCAAGACTTGGATTTTAATCTGCATATACTATAATATCTCTATGAATTTTTATGCACTTTTAGAAACAGCGATCAATAGTAATGAGATAGATCTCAAAGAGAAATATACTGCCAAGTGTTTGGTTCACTGCACCCAAAATAGTGTGGAGTACAACGAAAGCTTCACTCCTGAACTCTTCAAAGAGCCATCCTACTCCTCATTTTGTAAAATAGTTGATCCTAGAGAGCTTCCATCTAGGAAAGATTTTGATACTACAGAGGGGCTGGCTACACTGGTACATGCTATTGCTCATATCGAATACTCTGCTATTGATTTGGCACTCGATGCAGTCTACCGATATCCGCAGATGCCTATAGAGTACAAGATAGATTGGCTGGAGGTTGCTGATGATGAGATCCGTCACTTCAAAATGCTGCATGAGTTGTTGCAAGATTTAGGATATGATTATGGTGACTTTCCGGTGCATAGTGGACTTTTTGATGCTAGTAGACACACAGCAGGGGATATTCTCGACCGTATGGCAGTCATACCTCGCTATTATGAGGCGAGTGGTTTGGATGTCAATCCTCAGATTGTCAAAAAGCTGGAGAACAGAAGAAAGATTCCCAATATCAACCGCTTGATAAATATGCTAAATATCATATATGATGAGGAGATTGTGCATGTTCACAAAGGGGACAAGTGGTTTCGATATCTCTGTGAACTCCGCAAACTCGATGTCGAACCAACCTATATGGAGATCTTGAAATCATATCTATTGATAGATAAACACCGTCCACATCTCAATGTAGAAGCACGCAAAGAGGCAGGTTTTTCCTGCCATGAACTATTGAGGCTTGGTGCAAAAGTTTGCAAATAGCTGATCATTGGTTTTTCTTTTAGGAAAAGAGTGTATAATTAAACTATTTTAAAATTTATATATTAAAAGAGTTATTATGTCAAAAGAGATACCATTTTATAAGCCACTGATCAATGATGTGGAGAGGCGTTATATCGAAGAGGTTTTGAGCCTAGAGGGCGAATCCAAAGTCTTAGCTCTAGAGAAAAGTTTTCGAGAGTATATCGGAGCAGAGTATGTACTAGCGATAAGCAGTGGGACTTCAGCACTCCACTTAGCGATGTGTGCACTTGATCTCAAGAGAGGTGACAAAGTTGTTTGCAGTGTCAATAGCTTTCCTGATCTGCCTGAAGTTGTTCGCCACTTTGATGCAGAGCCGATCTTTGTTGATTGTGAAGCGGAGAGTTACAATATAGACCTCAACAAGCTAGATCAAGTCCTCTCCCAAAACAGAAGCAAAAAACTTCGAGCAGTCATCATCAACCATATGGCAGGAGAGACAACTGATCTCGACAGACTTTACGCTATCGCAAAATCTCACAATATCAAAGTAATCGAAGATGCCAGCGATGCGATGGGAGTGAGATACAAAGGTAAAAAGATAGGCAACGGCAATGCTGATATTACGACTTATAGTTTTGCACCGCATTTGAGCAAGAGTCTCGTCCAAGGAGGGATGTTTGTCACCAATAACAAAACTCTATACGACCGCGCTAAACTCTTCCGTACACATGCCATCAGTAATGAAAAAGGTGCTGCTTATGATCAGGTAGATTACCTTTATGATGTTGTTGATATTGGCTGGAAGTATGATTTGAGTGAGTTGAATGCATCATTCTGTTTAGCTCAGTTTGAAAAGCTAGATAGCAGTATCGAGAGACGAAAATCTATTGCAAATAGATATATCAAGCAACTCAAAGGTGTTGCACATGTCAAGCTGCCTACAGCAGGAGAAGAGCATGTATTTCGTCATTTTATTATAGAGATCGACAAAAACCGTGACCACTTTGCAAGAGAGTTGAAAAAGGCTGGCATCAATATAGGTCTGCACTATATACCTCTGCACTTTATGGACTACTACAAGAAAAAATATACTCTTAAAGTTTTTGACTTTCCTGTAGCATTGGGTGTCTATCAAAAGGTTATGTCCCTTCCCATCTATAGTGCAATGAAGGATGAAGAGGTAGACTATATATGCAAAACTGTCAAGAGTATAGCAAAGGTACACATCTAAAGTGATCAGTGTCGTATGAGAGCATTTTTTGAGAAACTTTTTTTTGCTCCTGAACCATATCACCTCAGCTTGATCCCTCTACTGTTGCCATTTTCACTACTATATGGCACTCTCATGGGATTGCGGCGGATTGCGACACAAAGAGAACTATATCCTCTCCCCATCATAAGTGTTGGCAATCTCATCGTGGGAGGGAGTGGCAAGACACCATTTGTCATCGCATTGGCACTGCGTTATCCCCATACGACTATCATCTCTAGGGGATACGGTCGCAAGAGTAGTGGATCGGTCGAAGTGAGCCTTGATGGTCAAATCCTGACAACTGTTGAGCAGAGTGGAGATGAGGCTATGCTGATGGCAAAATCACTGCCTCAATGCAGTGTGATAGTCAGTGAAGATCGTAAAGTTGCGATCAAAAAAGCTATAAGCAGAGGAGCGAAGCAGATTATTCTTGATGACGGATTTAACCGTGTAGATATCGATAAGTTTGATATTTTACTAGAGCCCAAAAGAGTTGCAAATAGATTGCCATTTCCTGCTGGACCATTTCGTGAATTTTCATTTATCGGAAGATATGCCGATCTACTGCTTAAAGAGAGTAGAGATTTCTATCGAGAGGTGAGTTTTTCTGACCTAAGCCCAAAGATGCTTTTGGTTACTGCCATCTCTCATCCCGAGAGGCTGGACTCCTACCTGCCCAAAGGAGTTGTAGCTAAACACTATCTACCCGATCATGCCTATTTTGATGAGGCAGAGATCAGAGTGCTGATGGATACAAACGCTGCAGACTCTATCTTGGTGACAGAAAAAGATGCTGTAAAGATGAGTGGCTTTAAATTACCACTCTCTATAATGAAACTAAAATTAAATATTGATAGTAAAATATCTGAAGCTATAGATAGATATAAAATAGAAATGGAGAATTAACGAATGAAACATAAAAACAGTGTCGTCAAAACACTACTGGATGCTCTACCCTTTATAAAAAAATTTCATAATGAGAAGATCGTTATCAAGTATGGTGGTTCTGCACAGACTAGTGCCTCTCTCAAAGAGAAGTTCGCACAGGATATCGTACTGCTGCATACTGTAGGTATGAAGCCTATAGTTGTACATGGTGGTGGCAAGAGCATCACTGATCTTCTCGCAGATTTGGGTATAGAGAGTCAGTTTGTAGATGGTCAACGGGTAACAACCAAAGAGGTGATGCGTGTAGTAGAGATGGTGTTGAGTGGTGAGATCAACAAAGAGATAGTCTCACTACTCAACAATCATAGCGGAAAGTCGATCGGTATCTCTGGCAAGGATGCCAATTTTTTAGAAGCACGACCTAAAGATTTTGAAAACTTTGGCTATACAGGAGTGATAGAAAATGTCAATAGTCAGATAGTAGACAATATCATCAATGACGGGTTTGTCCCTGTGATCGCCCCTATCGCTTCGAGTAGTATGGTAGGACACCCCGGTTTCAATATCAACGCTGATCTAGCTGCAAGTCAGATAGCTATAGCACTTCAGGCTCGCAAAATACTCTTCTTGACAGATACAGAGGGTATCTTGGATAGGAGCGAAACATTGATAACCAACTTGGATATAGAGAGGAGTGAAGCTCTCAAAAAAGATGGTACAATACATGGTGGAATGGTACCAAAGGTAGATGCATGTATCGAAGCTGTGCGAGGTGGTGTAAAGAAAGCACATATTATAGATGGGAGAGTGGAGCATTCACTTCTACTAGAGATATTGACTAGCTCAGGTGTAGGTACCTGTATCGAACTTTAACAAAATGGAGATATCGTGAAAATTGTTAAAAATATTACTATTATAGCTCTCTTCTTTAAAATAGTATATGCATCTGTTTTGATAAAGCCGATCCCCCATAGTATAGAAGTTGATATGCCAAAGGCACTATTGGGGAAAAAGTTATTTTTTGATCCCCTCCTCTCCAGAGATGGCACTATCTCTTGCTCTACTTGTCATGATCTCAAAAATGGCGGTGATGATAATCTCAAATTTTCATTTGGTATCAATGGACAAGAGGGGAGTATCAATGCACCTACAGTATATAATAGTATTTTTAATTTCCGTCAGTTTTGGGATGGGCGTGCCAAGGATCTGAAAGAGCAGGCGAAAGGTCCTATCGAAAATCCTGTAGAGATGGGGCATAGTCTGGAGGGTGCCACTGAGAGTATAAAGAGAAGTGGTCACTACACAAAAAGTTTTGACAAAGTCTATAGTGATGGTATCACCATAGAGAATATCATCGATGCAATTGCTGAATTTGAAAAAGCCCTGACTACACCTGATGCTCCTTTTGACAAATATTTGAGGGGGGACAAGGAGGCGATAAGCCCAAAGGCAAAAAAAGGGTATCAGATCTTTGTCTCAAAAGGGTGTATTATCTGTCACCATGGTGTAAATGTTGGTGGCAACCTCTACAATAAATTTGGTATTTATGAAGATGCAAAGAGTAGAAACTTGGGACGATACAATGTGACAAAACGAGAAGAGGATAAATATCTTTTCAAAGTTCCATCTTTGCGGAATATAGAACTCACTTCACCATATATGCATGATGGACGGATAGATGATCTCCGCAAAGCTATCGTATTTATGTCCCAATATCAATTGGGTCGAGATATAGAGCCTCATGAGATAGATGATATTGTTCTATTTTTAAAATCATTGACCGGCATCACTCCAGAGATTGCGAAATAGACTATGGTACACAATCATACATTTTGGCAGAAACGGATAGATCCTTTCCTTCTCATGCTTATCTTCTTTGCACTACTGCTTGCTTCACTTTTCCTCTATCTGCAGAAGATTGACAGAGAGGTAAAAGACTATTCAACTTATCAGCATAAGTTGCAAATCATGACTGCATCTGATCTGGAGATCAAAAAGTTATTTCTAGAGTCTTTTCGTTATGTTGATTTTGATATTATCTCAAAGAGTATTGATAACTTTAAAGAGGCACTAGATTATCTAAAAGAGAGTAGCATAGGTGATGATTTTGGAGAAGAGAGTATCTGCAAGATAAATATAATTGACAAGACATTTCAAGAGAAAGTGGTACTCGTAGAAAAATTCAAGTCACTCAATACGCGAACAACAAATGCTATACACTATCTTTTCGATCTTCGAAAAACTATCAATAAAAAATATGCCAAGGAGAAGGATAGAAAAAAACAGGAGCTGCTAGATGAGGTATTTTTTAGGTTAAGCAAAACTTTGATGGATCTACCTATTGATTTAGAGACCTTAAATAGTAATATAGAAGTGTTGAAGCTTTATGGCATAGAGAAGAGAGAGTTTAAATATTTTTATCAGCATATAACTAGATTTTTTTTAGATACCAATGATCTCAAAAAGACAGTGATACTGAGTGACAATAGAGATCTTCTGATTGAGATCAAGAGACTAAATGAATATCTGTCAAAACAGTACTATGACAATCTAAAACAGCAAAAAAACATTACTCTAGTCTTCTTTCTATTGGCTTTTTTGATTCTATTCATACTCTTCTATATCTACCGACGCGTGAGGCAAACATCGGTTGAATTAAAAGCATTCCGTTATGCTATAGAGAATAGCGATAACTCCATAGTCATCACAGACGCAGACCGTAATATACAATATACAAATGACTCTTTTGAAGTACATACAGGATATACAAGAGATGAAGTATTGGGTAAAAATCCAAATATTTTAAAATCTGATCTTCTTGATGACCAATTTTATAAAGAGTTGAATGAGACATTGGATCGTGGTGAGAAGTGGCAAGGGGAGTTTATCAACAGGCGAAAAGATGGTCTACTACTTTATGAGAAGGCTTCTATTGTACCGATCATAGTAGATGATGAACTGGTACAGTATTTGGCGATCAAACTTGATATCACAGAGTATATCAAAACACAACAGAAGCTACAGCAGTCTGCTGTAGTCTACGAGATGATCGGAGATGGTATCATCATCACAGATGCACAACAAAATATCCTCTCTGCCAATCCCGCATTTATCCAAATGTTTGGGTATAGAGAGGATGAACTTATAGGGGAACAGCCTCTGATTGTTAGATCATCCAAGCAGGACAAACTTTTTTATAAAAAAATGTGGAGTGCGTTGGAGCTAAAAAACAAATGGTCTGGGAAGATACATAACTTAACCAAAAGTGGCAAAATACTTCCTGTATGGCTAACTATTACGGTAGTTAGAAATAGAGAGAATCAGATAGAAAACTTTATCGCAATATATACAAATCTTGAAGAGATTATTGAGATGGAGGAGAAGGCAGATTTTCTTGCTTACCATGATGAGTTGACACAACTGCCTAATAGATCACAAGTCGATAGAGAGCTCAATGACATTTTAGAATTAGCAAAAACAGACTCTTCAATGATAGCCATTCTTTTTATAGATCTCGACCGTTTCAAGGTGATCAATGATACTCTAGGACACGATATTGGTGATGGTATGCTGATAGAGTTATCCAAGCGTCTCAAAAATATTATGGGGGAGAATGATACTGTTGCCCGTTTTGGCGGAGATGAATTTATTGTCATTATGAATGCACTCAATGATAAAAAGAGTGTTAATATTATGGCCAATAGAATACTCTCTACTATTCGAAAGCCCATAGATGTAAAAAATTATCATCTTACTACGACAGGCAGTATCGGTATAGCCCTCTACCCTGAAGATGGACTAGAGAAGAGTATGCTTATCAAACACGCAGATAGTGCAATGTATCATGCCAAAGAGATGGGCAAGGATAATTATCGATTTTATACAGTACAGCTCTCTTCTGATGTTCAAACCAGATTGGATCTGGAGCAAGAGCTGCTATATGCACTAGAAAAAGATGAACTCTCTCTATGTTATCAGCCTCAGTATGATCTGATGAGTAAAAAAATATGCGGTGCAGAAGCTCTTTTGAGATGGAACAGTCCCATTTTAGGAAAAGTTTCACCTGAAAAGTTTATCCCCATCGCAGAAGAGACTGGGATTATTATATCTATTGGTTATTATATTCTAGAGGAGGCATCCAAGGCATATCTGCACTGGGTCGAAGAGGGTGTTGCACCTGATTGGATAGCTATCAACCTCTCAACTGTACAGTTTCGACAAGAAAATATGCTTGAAAAATTTAAATATATTGTTGACAAAGTGGGTATTTCACCGCAAAATATCGAATTTGAGATTACAGAACGGTGCATGATGGAGTATACTGAAGAGAATCTCAATATAATTGATGAGTTTCAAAATATGGGTTGTCAAATATCTATAGATGATTTTGGTACTGGATACTCCTCTATGAGTTATCTCAAGAGTTTAGCACTGGATAAGATAAAAATTGATAAATCATTTATAGATGATCTTCCTACTAGCTCTAATGATGTAGAGGTCTCTATGGCAATTCTAACATTGTCTCATAGTTTAGGATACAAGGTGATAGCAGAGGGGATTGAGAATATAGAGCAGGAAGATTTTCTTGTAGATAGAGGGTGTGATTATGGTCAAGGATACTACTTTAGTAAACCTTTATCTAGTGATGAATTTATCAAATTTTCTAAAAATAGACAAAAAAAATAGTTTAAATAGAGGGGGTTAACAGTGAAACAGAAGATATTAGTAGCCATAGGAGTAGTTCTATTTTTTACTACAGCTTATGGAGAGAGTCTGCAAAAGAGTGAGAAGAGCAGAACTTTTGAGAAGATATGGCAAGAGGTATATGGTGGCGGTGATACAGATAGAGCTGTAGCAGTAGTAGCACTAGAAGATGGTGCAGTTGCTGTAGCGGGGAGTTGTAAATCATTTGGAGCCCAACAGAGTGACATATGTGTAACGCGTGTCAACTCCAAAGGGAAAACAGTATGGCGTACGATGCTTGGCGGTAAAAATATAGATATAGCGTCAGGTATATCTAGAGCAAAAGATGGGTCTATTTTAGTCGTAGGTACAAGCAGATCTTTTAGCAAAAATAGAGATCGTGATATCTATGTTGCAAAACTATCACTTGATGGCAAGGCACTTTGGCAGACTACTTTTGGAGCAGAGAGAGCTGAGTTTGGACGAGCCATTGCCGGCACGGATGATGGTGGTGCTATAGTAGTGGGTGAGACAGAGTCTTTTGGTAATGGCTACAAGGATCTCTATATCGTCAAGATGGACAGAGATGGACATAAACTTTCAGAGAAGAGTATCGGCGGAGAGAGAGAGGAGCTGGTGCGTGCTTTGACTAGAACGCGTGACGGAAGTCTGGTTTTGGTTGGCTCTCGTGAATTGGATCGTGCAGGAGATAGTGACTTCTTCCTCCTCAAGATGGATCAGAATGCCAAAAAAATCTGGGCTAGATCCTATGGTGGCGAGTATGAGGATATCCTCAACTCCGTCACACCGACACTCGATGGAGGCGTAGTAGCTACAGGCTATACACGCTCTTTTGGAAGCAAACAGACTGATCTAAGTGTGATGAAGTTTAGCAAAGATGGCAAGTTGATTTGGCATAAAATCTATGGTTATAAACGATATGACTTTGGTAATGCTGTGACGATGACTAGAGATGGTGATTTTGTAATTGCTGGGGGGACTGACTCTATGGGAGAGGGAGTCTATGATCTATATATTATTGCACTGGATAGAGAGGGTGATCTATTTTGGTCTGGTCTCTATGGTGGACGCAATACCGATATTGCACATGGGATTACCCGAACAAGCGATGGGGATATTGTAGTGGTAGGAGAGAGTGATAGTGAGAGCAATTCAAAAGATTTTTATCTTTTAAAGTTACGGAAACAGTAGTATATGATACAGGAGAGTTTAAAAATATTTTATGGAGACCTTCGCAACTCCTTTAAGGATCTTGTTCCTATAGTAGTAGTTGTGGCTTTTTTCCAAATTTTTGTTGTTCAGGCAGTGCCTGACAATTTAGTCTCTATTGTTATAGGACTATTTATCGTTGCAGTTGGGTTGGCACTTTTTATTCGCGGATTGGAGCTGGGGATCTTTCCGATCGGTGAAAATCTTGCAGAGGAGTTTGCCAAAAAAGGTTCTCTATTTTGGCTACTTCTTTTTGCTTTTACTATAGGATTTTCTACTACTGTAGCAGAGCCTGCCCTGATAGCTATCGCAGATAAAGCAGCTCTTATCAGCAATGGACTTATAGATGCTTTCTTTTTGAGAATGACCGTTGCACTCTCTGTAGGCTTCGCTATAGCACTGGGTACTCTTAGAATTTTGCTTGGTCATCCTATACAGTACTATATCATCTCAGGATATGTGATTGTAGTGGTTATCACCTTCTTTGCACCCAAAGAGATCATAGGTTTGGCATACGATAGCGGTGGCGTAACAACCTCTACAGTGACTGTTCCTCTAGTCGCGGCTCTAGGTATCGGGCTTGCTTCGAGTATCAAAGGTCGTAACCCTGCGATTGATGGTTTTGGTCTTATCGCATTTGCCTCTCTGATGCCGATGATATTTGTGCAGGCATATGGAATCATCGTCTACTCTTCTGCAGCTACTATTACTGAAAAAGTTGTCAATGCTTCAGAAGAAGTTGTTAAAAAAGTTGAAATGCTAACACCATATCAATTTAAGTGGTTTGATATCATGCTAGATCTTTTGGATGTAGTCATGGATGTTCTGCCGATATTGGTAGTCATCTTTTTCTTTCAGTATCTCGTGATACGAAAACCTGTAGCACACCTCCCAAAAATTATGGCGGGAATGGTATTGGTTATTTTAGGACTTTATGCCTTTATTGTTGGTCTGGATATGGGGCTATTCCCTATAGGTGAGACGATAGCATTTCAACTCACAGCTATGAAAAATAACTTGCTCATCTACCTATTTGCCTTTTTGATTGGTTTTTCGACGACTATGGCAGAGCCGGCACTGTTGGCAATCGCTATAAAAGCTGAGGAGATTAGTGGAGGAAATATCAAGCAAAATATACTACGGAGTGTTGTAGCGATAGGTGTAGCGATAGGAATCGCTCTTGGCTCTTATCGTATAGTTGCCGGTGACCCTATACACTACTATATTATAGTGGGTTATATCTTGGTAATTGTGATGACCTACTTTTCTCCCAAATATATCATTCCTATTGCATATGATAGCGGAGGAGTTACGACATCTACTGTTACTGTTCCATTGGTAGCAGCTCTAGGCTTGGGCTTGGCAGAAAATATTGAGGGGAGAAACCCTCTCATAGATGGATTTGGACTCATTGCATTTGCTTCGCTTTTCCCAATGTTGACAGTGATGATCTATAGTACTTATGTAGAGTTTAAGAAAAAAAGAATTAAACAACAGGAGAAAACATGAAATTTAGTGCATTAATTGTCGTTGTTGAAGACAAACAGGAAGAGGAGGCTATCAAAGTTGCAAAAGAGGCTGGAGCTGGAAGTGTAACGATTTTGCATGGTAGAAATCTAGGACTTGTAGAGAAAAAGATCTTTTTTGGCTTAACACTAGAGGAGAATGTCTCTGTACTTGTATTTGTCTTGCCTCTTAGAGTATCACTCAAAGTACTGCGCGCAATCAAGGCAACATGTGATTTAGAAAATCCTGAAAATAGTAGCTTGGCATTTACTATACCAGTGAGCCATGTAGCAGGGTTGGACTTAGAAGAGTTGCATAAATTTGAAGATGATGTTCGTCATCTATTATAAATCTAAAAGGGAGTATAAATGTTAGTTGAAGAGATAATGACAAAACATGAAGCGTTAGTCATAGTACCACAAATGTCTACAGTAAGAGAAGCACTAAAGATGATGAAGAGGCATCGTGTTCGCTCATTGGTGGTAGAGAAAAATGGTATCCATGGAGCATATGGATTGATCACATTCAAAAATATCCTACAGAGTATTGTAGCAGAAGAGGGTGATATAGATCTACTCAATGTTTATGATATTGCAGTCTCACCATCAATCTCAGTATCAACACAGCTAGATGTTAAATATGCAGCTAGAATGATGGTGAGAGAGAGCATAAAGCGACTATTGGTGATAGATAATAATGAACTGCAAGGTATGCTAACCATGACAGATATCATCACTGTTTTGATGGAAGAGGCTTAGTCTCAAACTATTAGGGGGCAAAAAACAATTTTTTAGTGTAAATTTTTAGCTATAATAAGAATAAAAAAACAGGGTAGAATCGAATGTACTTTATCGAAACACGGGGTAATAATGGTAAAAGAGCTCCAAAAATAAATTTTTCAGATGCAATTTTAAATCCAAGTGCCAGCTATGGAGGACTCTATGTACCAGAATCACTCCCAGATTTGGGGATATCATTTTTAAACAAACACTTAGATAGCCACTACAAAGAGTTGGCTGCTGATCTATTACAAAATTTTGAGATCGATGTCGATCCATCCACGATATCCAAAGCTCTTGATCGTTATGATGAGTTTGATGAGCCATCAAATCCTGTCCCATTGGTTCAGATAGAGACAGACTGTTTTGTGAGTGAACTCTATCATGGGCAGACGCGTGCTTTTAAAGATATGGCACTTCAGCCATTTGGTTATATTCTCAGTAAATTGGCTCAGGAACGGGACGAGAACTATCTGATCATGGCTGCTACCAGCGGAGATACAGGACCAGCGACACTCGAAACTTTTAAAAATCAACCCAATATAAAAGTAGCCTGCCTCTACCCTGATGGAGGAACAAGTGATGTTCAGCGACTTCAAATGGTGACAGAGGATGCAGAAAATCTCAAAGTTATAGGAGTCAAAGGGAACTTTGATGATACACAGAGCAGTCTCAAAGAACTCTTGGCTTCTCAAGATTTCAAGGATGAACTTGAAAAACGTAATATCAAACTCTCAGCAGCTAATTCTGTCAATTTTGGTCGTATTATATTTCAAATCATTTATCATATACATAGTTATCTTGAGTTGGTTCGTCAAGGTACTATTGCTCTAGGTGATGAGATATATCTCACTGTTCCAAGTGGTAACTTTGGGAATGCTTTAGGTGGTTATTATGCCAAAAAAGCAGGACTTCCTATCAAAAAGATTTTGATTGCATCCAATATAAATAATATATTGACAGATTGGATTAGGAGAGGTGTATATGACATCAGTGATCGTGAGCTTATCCTCACAGAGTCTCCAGCTATGGATATTCTCAAGAGTTCAAATATAGAGAGAGTTATGTTTGACAAATTTGGTGCAGAGCGTACCAAAGAGTTGATGGATGCTCTGGATAGAGATGGTAAGTATTCACTTAATCCAGAAGAGTTAAAGTCTCTACAAGAAGATTTTGATGCTTGCTATAGTGATGACAGAGAGGGTGAAGAGGTGATAGCATCGTATGCTAAAAAAGGGTATATAATGGATCCGCATACAGCAACCTCTCTTCGTGCTTATCGAGATCTTAGAGGTAAAAAGATCCCTACGATCATATACTCTACAGCTGAATGGACGAAATTTAGCACTACTGTCTCTCGTGCCTTGGGACATGAAGCCAAAAATGACTTAGATGCACTCAAGTGGGTAAGTGCCAATGCTAATGTCAGTGTACCTGATGTGATTTATGATCTGTTTGACAGAGAGATCAAGCATACTGTAGTCGTTGAAAAAAATTCTATAAAGGAGGAGATGTTAAAATTCTTATAATTTGACATCTAGAAAGATGAAGAAAAATCTTTTACTATTGAGTAGTATCGTTATCTTAGTTAATGCTAATGCTGAAAATAAAAAATTGGTAGATTGCCGTCTCATTACATCTAAAACAACAGAGTGCAAACCATATCCATCAAAATTTATGTATACAGCAAAACTCTCTTTAGAGAGAGATTTTGATGATAGAGGCAGTGATCGATTGATCATATCAAAGAGACTTCCGCCTCTGCCTAAACCTAAACTTTTAAAAGTTGTCAGTGTTGAAGATATGATTGAAAATCACTATAAAGTACTAGACTCTGTACGATTCAGCGGTAGTCAGCCTAGTCCACTCATAGAGCAGATGGATGAGGAGAAGCAGGTCAAAGAGGAGAAGAGAGAAAGAGAAGAGATGCTAGCAGCCCTAGAACTCTTAAAACTCAAAAAAGAGAGATTTGAACTTCAAAAAGAGCAGCAGCTAGAGGCAAAACTGAAAAAAGAGAGACTTCTCTTAGAGGATAAAATTTTAGGGAAAAAAGAGGCTGTCGAAAAGACTATTTCTGAAATAGAGGCTAGAAAAAAGATGCAGAGTATCGCTCAGAAAGAGCAGCTTAAGATACAGATAGAGGCACTTAAACAAGCTACACTAACGAGGGAGAGCGTCGAAAAGACTATTTCCGAAATAGAGGCTAGAAAAAAGATGGCGAGTATCGCTCAGAAAGAGAAGCTTAAGATACAGATAGAGGCACTTAAAAAAGCTACGCAAGAGAAGGAGAAGTTGGCTCAAGAGGAGAGAGCTGCCAAGCAGAGACTAGCAGAGTATGAAAAAGCCCAAAGAGTAAAAAAATATGGTAAATATACTATTGAGAGTGGAGACTCACTTAATTATATAGCGGGTATATTTGATATCCGCACAAAGCAGATACTCGATGTAAATAGTGAACTTGAACACAACAGTACTCTAAAGATAAAACAGAAGATTATAATACCACTCTCTCAATACAGGATTGATCTTGCTGTAGGCAAACAAAAAAAAGATACTAAACAGAGTAAGCTTACTAAAAAATTAGAAAAGAAATATCAATATCTCAATAAAAGAGTGCGTAACAAAATCATAAATGAGTATGATAAAAAACTAGTCAAAACTATAAAGAGCAAACATAGCCTTCGTGTTCAAGCAACTGCCTACAGCTCTCATAGAGGTCAAACAGATAGTACGCCATTCCTTGCTGCTTGGAACAATCGCATACGACCTGGTATGAAGATCATTGCAGTTTCAAGAGACTTGATCACCAAGTATGGACTAGGTAATGGAAAAAAAGTCAGAATACACGGCTTGCCGGGCTACTACACAGTTCGCGATAAAATGAATAAACGATATACAAAGCGGATAGATATATATATGGGAACAAATCGTCGCAAAGCACTGCGTTGGGGACGGCGAAAAACTGTAATCTACTGGTAACTCTATCGATTTGCTAAAAGAGCGGTCTGTTTGACAGTAATGATTATCAGAAAATTTGAGAGATGTTGTTGATGATTGCAGCTATTACGGTTCTATTTAAGCCCTCGGAGAGTGTATATGAGAATATAAAAACTTATTTAGACTATATCTCTTCTCTCTACATTGTAGATAATTCACCCACAACCTCTAATACTCTAAAAAAAATATTGGGAGAAAAAAAAGTCAAACTCCTCTCCTCTTCTATAAATATAGGATTATCAAAAGCATACAATCTTGGCTTAGATAGAGCAAGCCAAGATGGATATAGCTGGTTGATGGTGATGGATCAAGATAGTTTTTTTGATACTCTACAGATAGAGAATTTTCTTGAAGATTTTAAAAAAACCAAAAAAAATAGTTTAGCTCTATATGCACCTCTGCACAATAGTAAATTTTTGTCACAATCAGAAGACAGATCTGTATCTATAGTGATGAGTTCGGCAAGTATAGTAAATGTTGATACGGCATTGACATTGGGTGGTTTCGATAATGCACTCTTTATTGATGAGGTAGATCATGAATTTTGTATGCGTATAGAACAAGAGGGTTTTATAATTTTACAGAACCATAAAACCTTTGTTAACCATTTTCTAGGCAAAATAGGAGAAGACGGAAGAGTAAAATACTCTGCAACTAGGCTCTATTATATGGTAAGAAATCACCTATATATCAAAAATAGATATCAAAATATCTATCCAGAATATTTTGAAACTCGTGTACCTTATATAAGAAAAATGATCATAACACAAATATGGTATCATAAACAGAAGATGCGTCGCACAATGATGGTCCTAGCAGGTATCAAGGATTACTATCTGCATAAAATGGGTAAAAGGTATGAGTTTTGATCAAGGATCAACCACTTGTTACAATCATAATGGCTACATATAATGGTGAATCTTTTTTGGAAGAGCAGTTGAATTCTATAGTAGAGCAAAAATATAACAATATAGAGTTACTCATTGCAGATGATAACTCAACTGATAAAACTTATCAAATATTAAGCCATTACGCCCAAATATTTAGCTGGATTCATATTTACAGAAATAACAAACATTTGGGTCTGGTTAAAAATTTTGAAAAACTGTTAAAGCAGGCACAGGGTAAATATATCGCTTTTTGTGATCAAGATGATGTCTGGGAAGAGGATAAACTTTGGATTGCTATAGATTCATTAGCAGGGGAGAGTAGCCAACAACCTCTGATGTTTCATAGTGACTTAACTGCTGTAGATAAAAATCTTCAAGTTATTGCTGCATCATATTTCAGTATGAGAGCATATACTTTTAGAGAAAAAAAAGAGCTCTCAGTGATGCTGGGTCGCTCTGGCATAATGGGAAATACTATGGTGATCAATCAAAAACTCAAATCACTGGTATTGCCTTTTCCTCCTGATCTAAAAGCACATGATTATTGGATAGCTCTGATCAATGAACTTTATGGCAAGAGATTGATATCGCATGAGCCTCTCGTTAAATATAGACTGCACCATACCAACAGCTCCAATAGAATCAGCACTATAACTAGCCAAATCTTTTCAATAGATCACCTCTCAAGGGAGATGATAAGATTACCTTTTTTTGGTATAAAGAGAGAAAAAGCATTAAGGTTTTTACTAAAACAGTATCGAGTAAAAGATGAAGATAGGGAGATTATTTTAAAATTTATAGATTATCTAGAGTTTAAAAAGAGCCGAATCTATCTCATCTATTTGATATTTAAATATAATTTCCTAAGAGATAACTTTGGCTATAGGATCAAGATAGCCTTAAAGATGATATGGAAAAAGGGATGAAACAGCCCAAAGCACTATACAACTCCTATTACTTGGAAAATATCATATCGCTAATTTTTTACAAAAATAGTCCTATGAGAGGATGGGGAAGGAAAAAAAGTGGTCGTTTTGCTATAAAGTGTGCAGAGATATTTAATAGAGACTTTATTTTACTTGAAGATGGCTTTATCCGCTCTATTGGTTTGGGTATCGATGACTCTCCGCTCTTCTCTACCGTAGAAGATGATATAGGTATCTATTATGATGCCACTGGCTCTTCACGACTAGAAGAGATCTTAAATAGTTATAATTTTGAAAATGACAAAGTGTTGATGGAGCAATCAAAAAGAGCGATAGCACTGATCAGAAAATATCATATCTCCAAGTACAACAGCAGTCCAGTTGTAGATTTCAGTATAGAGGAGAAGTATAACTTAACTAATAAAAATAGAAAAGTCTTGGTTATTGCCCAGACTGCCGGTGATGCTTCATTGAAGTTTGGATTAGCCGAACAGTTCAATATAGAGGAGATCATAAAAGTTGCTATAGAGGAGAATCCTGCTGCTAGTATCTATCTAAAGATACATCCTGATGCATTAAATAGTAAAAAAAGATCAAATATTGATATGGATATAGCCAAAAAGAGCTGCGTCACTATAGATGATGATATAAATCCAATTTCACTTCTAAACTATTTTGATAAAGTTTATACGATGACATCACAAATGGGATTTGAAGCACTTCTATTGGGGAGAGAGTGCGTATGCTTTGGTATACCTTTTTATGCTGGTTGGGGTGTAACTGATGACAGAGTAGAGTCTCTGCGTCGCAGAAGAAGATTGAGCGTAGAAGAGATATTTGCTGCTTCATATATACTATATACAAAATATTACAATCCATACAGCAAAAATGGATCTGATATATTTGATACTATAGATAGTATAGTAAAATATAGGGATCGAGATAAACCTATCAGAAAAACAGCGTACTGTTTTGGTTTTTCTCCTTGGAAACATACCTATATGGTACCGTTTATGAGAAATATGCAATCTATAAAGTTTATCAATCCGCTCTTCTCTAAAACAGCTCTCGATATGGCTATCAAAAAAGGGTTGAACAGAGAGAGTCATATCTATATCTGGGGCAAAAAGGCATTTGAGGATGTAGAGAGGTATGCAAAAGAGAGTGAGATAGATATCTACAGAGTAGAGGATGGCTTTATCCGCTCTGTAGGTCTCGGTTCTGATTTGACGCGACCATACTCACTGGTTATTGATCATAGAGGTATCTATTTTGATCCAACAAAAGAGAGTGACTTGGAACATATTTTAAATTTCCACTCATTTACCTCTGATGAGTTGACTCAAGCCAAATATATCAAGGAGAAGATTATCAAAGATAAACTCTCTAAATACAATCATCATACATCTATCTCTCTTGAGATACCTAAAGATAGAACAGTTATATTGATTCCTGGGCAAGTCGAAGATGATGCTTCGATAACATATGGTGCGCCTGATATGAGTAACTTGAAACTCCTGCAACAAGTAAGAGCCGATGCCTCTGAGGCCTATATCATCTACAAACCTCACCCGGATGTAGCCGCTGGAAACAGATTAGGCAAGATAGATAGATATGAAGCTTTGAACTATTGTGATCGTATTGTGACAGATATAAGCATCGAGAGTGTTCTTCTTTTGAGTGATGAGGTCCATACTATGACATCTTTGGTAGGATTTGAGGCTATTATGAGAGGTATCAAAGTCTACACCTATGGCACACCATTTTATGCTGGCTGGGGTCTGAGTATAGATAAAAAAGAGTGTAAACGACGAGTAAGAAGAGTAGAAATAGATGAACTAGTAGCAGCAACTCTACTCCTGTATCCCTACTACATTGATCCATCTAGCAGAGAGCTATCTGATATAGGAGTAACAATAGAGGAGCTAAAATTAGAGAGAGATAGATTCAACAGATCAATGAGCTATCAAAAAAGTATAAAAATATATAATCTAATAAGCCGAAAATTACAATGGTTATTGAGACTTTTCAGAGAGATTTGATATAATAGTAGTCATATTACAAATAAGGTAAAACTTGCAGCATAGAAACTATCTACATATCTTCTCAAGTGTTCAAAAGGCTCTTTTTTTAAGAGAGTTAAATTTGCAATTCACTTATAGTAGAATGGGTATTTTTTGGACTTTTTTTCAGCCCTTTATGCAGATTACATCTTTTATACTTATCAAATCACTTATTTTTGGAAGAGGAAGCGGTACATATGACTATGTACTCTTTTTAGCACTTAACTTTACAGCATTTAACATGTTTAGTGGTATTCTCAACAAATCCATAGGTGCATTTGATGCCAATAGAGGTCTCTTCAACTACAAACAGGTCAAGCCAATCGATACTATTATCTCAAGAACACTTGTAGAGATATTCATCACCGCCATTCTATATATTATCATTCTTTGTATTGGATATTATTTTGATTTTGGCATGGAGGGTAAAAATATATTTATGGTAGGGGTTGGTCTGATTTGGCTAGTAATCTTTTCATTTTCTCTAGGACTTGTAGTTGCCATAGGAAATGTATTTTACAAAAGTATTGGCAAAACAGTCAAGATATTTACCTTTGGATTGATGGTTGTATCTGCAGTATTTTATCCTGTTGAAGCTATTCCTATTGCAGGTCAGGATATTTTGCTTTATAATCCATTGGTTCATTTTATGGAGATTATTCATGGGTTCTATTTTGATGCATTGAGTGATAGATTTGTAGATTATAACTATATAGGTATATGGACTATTACGCTGCTATATATTGGATTGTGGCTCTATACAAAACTTGAAAACAAGATTATATCACAATGATAGAGCTGAAAAATGTAACAAAGTATTTTCGTACTAATGTAGGGAGAAAATATATTCTCAACGATGTTACGATGACACTACCTGATGGAAATATAGGTATTTTAGGGAGAAATGGTGCTGGAAAATCTACATTGATACGAATGTTAGGCAAGATAGAGTTTCCACAAAAAGGACGAATAGCTTCTGCGGAGACCTTCTCTTGGCCTCTTGCTATCTCTTCTGGATTTGTAGGCACTATGACAGGAGAATCAAATGTCAAATTTGTTTGTCAACTATATGGCAAAAGCGACCAAGAGAGAAGAGAGATAACAAAATTTGTAAAGAACTTTAGTGAACTCGATGAGTATTTTACCATGCCGATAAAAACTTACTCATCAGGAATGCTTGCGAGGCTAAATTTTGGTCTTAGCTTAGCATTTGATTTTGATTATCTTCTGATAGATGAAACACTATCTGTAGGTGATGCCCGATTTAGAGTAAAAGCTAAAGAGATGCTAAGAGAGAAGATAGAACATAGTCAAATACTGCTTGTAAGCCATGATATGAATATGCTCAGAGAGCTATGCCACACAGGAATACTTCTTGAGGGTGGTAAATTGTACTATTTTGACCATATCAATGATGCGATCAAAGCATATACTGATATTAATAAAAGGAGTGACAGCCATGAAGATGCCATTTAAGATACCATTTAAAAATCCATTGAAAATACCTATCAGGATGCCTAGCGAGATGCCTATTGAGATAGAGCCGAAGATGATTTTTAGAATGATAGTACTGTTAATTTTCACAATATCAACAATATATATATTCTTTTATAAAACAGAACGATATGAATCCAAATCTGTTGTTGCACTTAAAGATCTCTCAAGAAAACAGGCTATAGATTCGATAGGATCAATGTTTTTATCAGGTGACTCTAGCGATACTCAAGACTCAAGACTGCTGGAACTCTATATCAAATCACATGAGATGTATGCTTTTTTGGAGTATAAATTTAATTTGAGTCAATACTATACTAGCAAAAGTATTGATAGAATCAATCGTCTCTACAAAAATGCAACTTTTAAATTTATGGAAGCGAACAAAGAGAACCTACTCGCCAAATACAATAGAGACCTCACTATAGTATATGATGAATCTACAGGTACATTGTCGATCAATTTTGCCAGTGCAGACCGCAATGCATCAAAGGTAATACTACAGACTATTATCAATCGCTCCGCCGAAGTAACCAACCAATTTGAAAAAGAGAATGCGCAAGTAGCCCTAAGGTTTATAGAAAAACAGAGTATAAAAAATAAAGCGATTTTCATTGAATCTATCAAAGATATGTTAAGATACCAAAACAAACACTTGACAATAGATCCAAATATTGATGTCCAAACACAGAGTACTATTATTGCAAATTTAGAGACTGAACTGATGCAAAAAGAGATTGAGTACAATAGTAAAGCTAAGTTTTTCAATGAAAATACTTATGAGATGAGACTTCTCAAGGACACTATGAGAAATATTGAGAAAAATATTGGCAAAGTCAAACATAGGATAACTGGAAAAAGCAAACAAGAGAAAGAGCTCAATAAAAATGTTTTTGACTATGAGTTGATAAAAAGTGATATGGAGTTCAATAAAGAGATCTATCGTCAAACTCTTATAAATCAGGAAGAGCTGAAGGTAGAAGTCAACCACAATGCAAAAAATTTACTTACTATAACCACTCCTACAGTCGCTGAATCATATACTTACCCTACAAAGTACAAAGATACTCTGACAGTGCTTTTGATATTGAGTTTTTTATATGGTATTATTATGATGATTATCACGATTATCAAAGATCATCAGGATTAGGATTTAATTTTTCCTTGATGAATTGCTAGATAATTCATCAGGAAACTTACCATAAAAGCTTCCATTCAGCTGTGTTGTATGCGTAAGAAATTGTTTAAATTTCTCAAAGAGATCTTTATCCGGTACCTTATAGCCTTCCCAAAAATCATCAAGAGTCATAGAGTTGCATGTCAAGCCATCTATATCATAGATAGCACTCCCCAAAGCAATAGTAGGTCTATTGTGGTAGAGTGAAGAGATCCCTACTGTACTGTTGATAGTAACAGTTCCGATTGAATTTTTTATACAACTAGGCAGATGCATATCATAGATGATGACGACCCTGTCACTGATAGAGAGTGATTTAGCTAATGAGTCTATATATCTACGATAATCTTTTCTACCTCTATCCTCAGGGTGATGTTTTATAACGATCAAGGTATCCTTAGGTGCACTCTTGGCAAAAGAGTTCATAACATGCTGGATAAATGTCTCTATGGATGAAAAGTCTGAATGCACAAGAACTTGAAAATCATTATATGTCTGAAGCGGAACAAAATAGTATAAATCTTTATACTGATTATGTAGATTATCTATAGTACTCTTTTCAGTGATTTTGTATTTATACTTTCTAAACAGATTTCTTATACCCCAAAAGCCCTCATTAACTAAATCAAACTGTCGATGATGTTTATAGTATGGATATCTAAACCACAATAACGATGACAATAGATAGTAAGTAGTAGCACTCCATCCTCTGCGATAATATTTTGGATGAGCATTCACTATCTCTATATTTGAAAATTTTGCTATATCCAAATCAGAATAAAAATTTGGATCTCTGCTAATTCTACTAAAGTCATTTACACCATACCGCTCTAGTGTTATAAAATCAGGACGAAGATACCCCTCTTCAAAAACAAATACTTCAATACCTAATTTCATGGATTTTTCAATAGATACATTCTGATAATAACGACAATCCCCAAATAGAAAAATCTGATCAATACTGTTATCTATCAAAAAATCATCGATAAAGCTTGGCCACTTCTCCATAGTATCACGATATGCAGTATAGTTATCGCCATGAGAGAAAAATCTATCTGCGACATTAAATCCTATCTTATGGGTATAAGCACCTTTTTTTCTAAACTCTGAATCTATTTTTTTAAAAAAGAATCCCATAGGACCCTGCAATAAGAGTATATTTTTTTGATAAATATCTCCGATATCATTCATCACAATATCTCCTGACCAGTCTCTTTGACTATGCAGTGAATATCTTGATTATCTATCTTATCATCACTCCAGCGATAGTGAAATCCAATAAAACCTTTTTTGGGGATGCCTTGACTCATCAATCCTGGCTTATAGAGATTGGCTTTCAAGGTAGTAAGTCTCTTATCATGATGATAGATATCAATACTTACCGGACTATCACTATTTAACTGAAAAGCACACCCCATGATGGCAGTTTTATTACGCTTCTGGATCATACCATGGGTAAATGGTCTATTCTGTTCATATAGTTTTTTACGAACCTCAAATTGATGACATACTGATTTATAAAATTTTATATCTTCTTCATTAAAACGATAGATAAGATCGATTATATTTTTATCAATCTCTTCTGCATTGACAGTACTATTATCTGATCTATTTTCATATATAGAGAGAAGATTTGCTTGATATACTGCATTGAATATCTCTATAGATTTATCATACTGATCAGTAACACCTAAAAAACCATACATACCAATATTACGACGAGAGAGCAATCTAGATTGTATATTTTGAAATCTTGCATCATTGATAAAATCATAGAACTCTTTTTTATAATCAAGATATTTAATATGATGATTATAGTGCGACACTACCTGCTTGACAGGGTCTCTTACAAAGCTGATAATATTGGTAGCTTCATAAAACATCATGTATTTCTTTTCTGGAAAATGACCCGACAAAAAAGATAAAGGTTTTTTTGTCAACTCCCTATATAGTTCATACGGATCTTTTTTGATATAGATGCTATCGAGAATTTCACTGGAAGTTTCAACAGAATCAGGAGAGTAATCAAAAAAGATATTCTCTTCCCCATAAAAATCTTTTGCTGCAAGTCTAAAACTAGTTCCAGCTGTTTTTGGTATATGGATAAAGAGTAGATGTTGATTTGTGTTCATATATTTACTTACTATCCATCATTGTATTTTTTAGCCAAACTTTTAAAGTATCTATCTGTTCCACAGTACGCAGTGAGGCAGTACCACCTTCTGACTCTCTAGCATTCATAGAGGAGCGATTATCAAGCAATCCTTCCACGCCCTCACCTATGCGATCATCTACACTCTGCAGATCTGCCAAAGAGAGCTCAGAGATATCAACTCCCTTCTCTTCAGCCAAATTCACAGCATTACCAGTGATATGGTAAGCATCGCGGAAAGGCAAACCTGCCTCTTTTACAAGGTAGTCTGCCAAGTCTGTAGCACTCAAGTGACCTATCATGCATGCTGCTTCCATCTTCTCTGCATTTACTTTCATATCCTCTATCATCTCATTGAGTACTTGCAGTGAGAGCAGTGCTGTCCTTACAGAGTCAAATACACCCTCTTTGTCCTCTTGCATATCTTTGTTATATGCAAGCGGCAACCCTTTCATTACAGTCAGAAGAGCAACTAAATTACCATTGACACGACCTGTCTTTCCACGCAGTAACTCTGGTATATCCGGATTTTTCTTTTGTGGCATTATAGAAGAGCCTGTAGCATGCCTATCTGATAGTGTAACCCATCCAAATTCACTAGCCGACCAGAGTATCAGCTCTTCACTTAGACGACTTATATGCATCATCATAGTAGAGATATTAAAAAGTATCTCTAGTGCAAAGTCTCTATCACTTACCGTATCAAGACAATTCAAGGTAGGTGCACCAAAACCCAATTTGTCTGAAGTGATCTGACGAGATATATCGTGTGGAGTACCAGCCAATGCTGCACAACCTATAGGAGAGTAGTTGTTACGCTCATAAGAGCTCATAAAACGCTCATAGTCTCTCTTGAACATACTCGCATATGCCATCATATGATAGCCGAAATTTATAGGCTGTGCATGCTGTAGATGAGTCATACCAGGGAGCATAACCTCTACACTCTCTTCAGCACTCTTCAGTAGTGTTGCAATGTTTTCCAAAAGAAGATCGCCGATGGCTCTGCTATTGTTCTGAACATACAATCTAAAGTCAAGAGCTACTTGATCGTTGCGACTGCGAGCTGTATGGAGTCGCTTGCCTGCATCACCCACTTTTTCAGTCAATCTACCCTCAATAGCCATATGAATATCTTCATCATCACTATCTAGCAGAAAAATACCAGACTCTATCTCTAGCAATATCTCACTCAATCCCGATACTATCGCTCTATAGTCATCATCAGTTATGATCCCCTGCTCTGACAACATATAAGCATGAGCCATCGAACCCTCAATATCTTCACGATAGAGTACCTTATCAAACGGAAGAGAGTTATTGAGATCCTGGAGTAGCTGCGAACTCCTTTGGGATATTCGAGCAGATGCTATTTTTTTTGACACAGTTAAGTCCTAAAATTAAATTAATGAAGTATTTTATCATAAAAAGAAATAGAGAAGATAAAATCATAGAGATAATCACAATAAAGTAAAAAGTAAAAATATAAATTAAAATCAAATAATAGAATTACATTGCGTAAGTTCAATTTCATCGAACATTAAAAAGGCTTTCAAAAGATTTAAACAAAAATAAAATGATTGCGTAGCTTCAATTTATCGAACAATCAATAAAAATAAATTAAAAAGGGTGATTAAATAAATAAATTAAAAAAGAGGGATTAAAAAAGAAGTGAATAATCTCAAAGCGGCAGCGACCTACATTTCCACAAGCGTAGCCTGCAGTATTATCGGCGATGGGAGGCTTGACTTCCAGGTTCGGAATGGAGCTGGGTATGACCCTCCCTCTAGACCCACCGCTAAGAGAGATAAATACACATTAATTGGGGTCAGGTGTCGA
>JAYEOM010000084.1:0-12082 GCA_034722955.1 Campylobacterota bacterium | reverse complement strand
AAGATCAAACCACCAGTAACTGGTTCAGGAATACTATACTCTTGGAGAAACCCAAAAGATTCATTGACGCGTTTGCCAACAAAGAGTACAATAATACCAAGCGTGACAGTCAGGAAAGTGTCTATTTCAAGTACTTCGTTTATGAGTTCCATTATCTTACCTATATCCTCTCCAGGGTGTATCTATTTTACAGAAGCTTTCAACTCTTTCTCTACAGCTTTATCTAGCTTTGCAGCAGCCTTATCTGTCTTTTTTGCTGCCTTTACTGCCTGCTTCTCTATCTTTTTAGCCTCTTTTTCAGCCTTTTTTTCTAATCTCTTCATAGCCTTTGCTTCAGCTTTCTCCTCTTTAGCTATATTTTTATCGGTGAGTTTATCCACTTTCTTATCAGCCTTTGCTTCAGCTTTCTCCTCTTTAGCTATATCTTTATCGATGAGTTTGTCGAGCTTATTCGCCTCTTTTGCGATAGCCTTATCCATATTCTTCTCTGCTTTATTTACACTTTTGCCTACAGTGATTACCTCTTCCACTGCAGCTTTTTCTGTCTTTATTGTCTCTTTTGCAACTCTCTTCTCTGCATGTGCTACTGACTCTGCCATAGCAAATGTTGCAACTCCCAAAGTTGCGATAACTGCTGTTGATAAAATTATACTCTTCATTTTTTTCCTTTATATTTTTGATTGATATTTTGCTATATATAGCCTCACTGGCGATATTAACTATTTAGCACCTCTATGATCCTTTGGCTCTTGACTCTAGTTTTAAGTAATAGAATATGAGTATCTCGCCCAATCATTTACATCACCAAAAAAATTGTACTTATTTTTATCTTAGCTTTAGATAACTTAAGGCAGATTAGGTAAGTGATAGAAGTAATACGACGGAGACCGCCGTAATAAGAAAGGGAGAAAATCTCTTAGATACGAGCCTCTTCGCGACGCTGTAGCATATCCCAATTTGAGTCGATACCTTTTTGAATCTCTTCGATAATATGTCTATACTCAGGCTTAAATAGATGTTTATATCGTCCTTGAGCACCAAGATAATCTTCAGCTGAAATGATATTTTTAGGTCTATAGAGGATATTGAGCTCATGAGCATCAATAATCTCATATATTGGGAACATCAATGAATCTGTCGCCAAGTCAGTAATAGCAATAGTATCTTTCGGATCAAATCTCCACTCTGTTGTACATGGAGAGACTGTATTGATAAAGCATGGTCCCTCAGTCTCTAGTGCTTTTTGAAAACCTTTCGCCATAGATTTCCATTTGTTTGGAGCTAACTGTGCAACATAAGGAGCACCATGAGCCGCCATAATAGAGACTATATCTTTCTTCTGCTCTTTTTTACCATAACTGTGTGTACCTGCTTGAGCAGTTGAAGTTGTAGAACCAATAGGTGTTGCAGATGATCTCTGTCCACCTGTATTTGCATAGTTCTCATTGTCTAGACAGATATATGTAAAGTCATGACCTCTCTCCATCGCTCCGCTTAGCCACTGGAAACCGATATCAAATGTAGAACCGTCACCACCAAAAGCAACGAATTTTACAGGAGCATCATTGTCTTTAAGTGTCCCTTTTCTCTTTCTAGCTTTGTGCATAGACTCTGCACCAGTTACTGCTGTAGCTGCATTTTCAAAACCGATATGGATCCAAGATGTATCCCATGAAGTAAATGGATATACTGCTGTAGATACCTCTAGACAACCAGTGTTTGATGAAATCACAAGGTTGTCATCTGTACAGTTCATAAGCTCTCTAACGATCATAGAGTGAGCACAACCGGGACAGAGAGTATGTGCACCCTCAAATCTGTCGTTATTTGTTGAAAACTCTTTTAAGTTTTTTATTGAAGTAATTGCCATTTTTAACCTCTTTTTGTTTGAAAGTATCCAAGGTATGGACCTCTGAGTCCAGAGAACTGTTGGATATCTGTTGTAATATGACCAGCATCTGCATGTGCCTGCTGTTCAGTGAAGATTCTTTTTGCTTCATCGATAGAGAAATCACGCCCACCGAGTCCATAAATGAAGTTTGTTACAAGCGGTCTAGATGGTGTTGTGTAGAGTGCTGCGGATACTTCATTGTAGAATGCGCCCATAGCTCCACCAGGACTTGAACGATCTGTCACAGCAATACATTTTGTATTTTCCAAAGCATTTCTAACCTCATCATAAGGGAATGGTCTGAAGCATCTGATAGCTACAACACCGGCTTTGACACCTGTCTCTTCTCTGATTTGTTCAGCTGCTACTCTAGCAGTCTCAACTGTTGTTCCAAGTGCTACGATAGCTACATCGGCATCTTCCATATTGTAAGACTCTACTCTCTTGTACTCTCTGCCTGTGAGCTTTTCAAATTCAGCAAATACCTCATCGATAACTGGGCGAGAATCCATTAGTGCTTTATGTTGTTTTGCCTTATGCTCAAAATGCCAATCCTCTTCAGTCTGTGCACCATAAGTTACAGGACGAGAGAAATCCAACATATCATCTACAGGTTTAAAGTCACCTAAAAAATTGTATGCTGCTTCATCTGTCAATGGATAGACATTTTGTGCAGTGTGTGAAGTTATGAAACCATCTTGGTGTACCATTACCGGAAGTCTTACAGAGTGGTTTTCACCAACCTTAAATGCACAAAGTGCAAGATCGTATGCCTCTTGTGCATTAAATGCACCAAACTGAATCCAGCCAGAGTCACGCCCTAGATACATATCGGCATGGTCACCACGAACATTGAGCGGAGAAGCAAGAGCTCTATTTACTACATTTAGTACGATAGGAAGCCTCATACCAGATGCTTGGTAGAGTACCTCTGCCATCAATGCAAAACCTTGTGAAGATGTTGCAGTAGATACACGCCCGCCTGCAGCAGAAGCACCGATACATCCTGACATAGCAGCATGCTCAGACTCAACCATAACGAACTCACCATCTATATATCCGTTCGCAACATATGAACCATAGTTTTCAACGATAGGTGTTGAGGGCGTAATAGGATACGCAGCAACAACATCAACCTGTGCTTGTCTTAGTGCCTGAGAAGAAGCAAAGTTGCCATCCCAAACTTCTCTCTCTTGTAAATCATATTTTTCTGCCATTACAGTTCCTTACTTCTCTTCTTTTTTCTTTTTCTCTGGCCAACTAGCAATCGCTTCATCCAACACTGCATGCTCATTGAACATTATAAGTGATTTTGGATTTGTAGGACAAACCTCTGCACAAACACCACACCCTTTACAGTGATCATAGTCGATACCTAGCATCTGTTTATCTCTTGAGAGGATAGATGTATCAGGACACCATACCCAACAGTTTTGACAATCAATACATACATCTATATTAAATATTGGCTTCTCTACACGCCATGATGCTACTGTAGCTGTATAAGTGTTGTAGTTAGAGTATACTCTCTCTTCTGATTTTTGATATACTATCTCTGTCGCATCACCGACAAATGAAGGTAGAATACTTCCTTGTGTAACTTCATCCCAACCGACAAGTCCACTACCGTTTTCCAGCTCACTCTGTCCTCTGTTATCATTTGCCAATAAGTTTAAATCTTGCATCTTAACTCCTCTACTTTACTTCATTATATGCTCTGGTAATCGCATCCATATTAGCATCAATAATTTTTGGTGGAAACTTGCTGAGTACTCTTTTCATATTTTCAAGGAAATAATCAAGCTCAAACATACCTGACATCTTAACAAAAGCACCAAGCATAGGTGAATTTGGCATTGATCTTCCGATAGTATCCAGAGATATCTGCACACAGTCAAGAACAAAAACTCTATCCTCTTTACCTTCAAGCTCCGGAATGCCTTCAATCAGCTCCTCTTTAGTGAGGTGAGTGGTAATAATATACTTTGTATTTTCATCTTCATTTTCAGTAATACTATCTGAAAATGCCAATGCCGGATCAATTACCAAAACAAAGTCAGGATGCATAAATTTTGCATGATTATAAATCTGTTCATCAGCAATTCTATTATAGGCTCTCAGCGCAGCCCCTCTTTTTGCTGAACCATAAAGTGCAAAAGCTTGAACCTCCTTCCCAGTGGTTGCAACAACATCTCCTAGACCTTTTGCACCAGATACAGCACCCTGACCAGCACGGCTGTGCCATCTTATTTCTACCATTTTATCTCCTATCAAAATATAGTGTTCTGTTTATTGTAATCTTAGCACTCTTAAAGAATGCTTGAAATCACAATTTTTTAATCTCTTGTTATAGAAACGACTGCATCCAACGCACTTTCTGTTACAAGAGAAGAGCACTCTGATAACTGCTCTCTCAAACCATAACCGGAAGTTACAGCAATACCATTGACTCCTGCTGATTGTGCTGCTATCATATCCATGCATGTATCACCAATCATCCAACACTCATATGTTTCGAGTTTCAACTCCGACAAAGCTTTAAGCAGAGGCTCAGGATGCGGCTTGGGGTGCTCTACATCTTCTCTTCCTATCAATACTTCAAAGTACTCCATCAGATCAAAGTACTCCAGTAACTCAATTGAATATTTTGCTGTTTTAGTCGTGACTACTCCAAGTCTGGCAATTTGAGATGCCCTCTCTACCGCCTCTCTAGCACCAGGCAGCAGAGATGTCTTCTCTCTGCTGATCTTACGATAGTGTACTTTGTAGACTGCTACATACTCCCATATCTCTGCTTTGTTGACACCCAAAGAGAGAAACATCACATCAAGCGGATGCCCGATCTCTGCCGTGATATCCTCTGAAGGGGGTGTCTCTAGATCAAAATATTTAAAAGCTTGATCAAAACTCTCCAAAATCGCCTCTGTTGAATCTATCAGCGTACCATCAAGATCAAATAAAATCACCTGTTTTTTCTGCACTGTTATCTACCTTGTTATATTATTTATCAATTTTTAATCCAATCGATTTGATTGTGCTTTATACCTATAATCGAGGGTTCTATACCTTTGATATCCCTACTGACTGCCGTAATAGAGCTAGGTATATAGAGAAAAACATAGGGATAATCACTCACGATCTGTCGGAATATCTTCTGATAGATGGCATCAAACCGCTTATGGTCAACTATTTTTTCTGACTCTATGATCATACGATCTACATCATCGTTATGATAACCTATGAAGTTAAATCCCCCTTTTTTATCTCCATCACTATGCCAAATACTGTAGGCATCAGGGATAAGTGATAGACTCCACCCCAATAACACAGCATCAAACTGATGGGGCATCACTACAGTATTGAGAAAAGCTTGCCACTCCATCGTCCGTATCGTCATCTCTATACCTACTTTTTGCAATTGATGCTGGATGATCTGAGCAGCATAGACACGCGTATCATTCCCTGTATTGGTAACAAGCTCAAAGCGTAGAGGGTTGCTTTGGTTATATCCTAACGAACGGAGTATACTCTTTGCCTTTTTGGGATCATATCTATATGGTATGAAATCTTTAGGATATGCATCACTCCCTGGCATGAAAGGTCCCTGACAAACCGTCCCATGAGAAAAAAATAGAAGATCTATGATCTCTATCCTGTCAATCGCAAGTGCTATAGCCTCTCTCACTCTCCTATCTTGAAAAAGTTTTCGGCGGAGATTGAACCCCATATATGTATAAGCATAGGAGGGCTGCTCTATCAGCTGATAGTAAGCTTTAAACTCTCTATTGAGTTGCCGCTCCATCTGCAGAGGATCTAGCCCCCCTACATCCAACTCCTCTGCCTTGAGAGTGATAAACTGTGTAGATGGATCACTGATATAGTGCATATTTATCTTTGATATATGAGGCGGATGGATGAAGTAGTCAGGATTTGCTTCTAGTACGATCCTCTCATTGACTCTGAATGGCTTAGTCAATTTATAGGGACCGGTTCCTACCGGGAGTTTGTTGAGTGAAGTGGTCATAGGATCATCTACCTTCTCCCATAGATGCTTTGGCAATATCCCCATCATCCAGATAGAGAGAGCTTTGAAGTATGGTTGCTTATAGCTGACCCGGATACGATACTCATCCAATCTCTCTACTTTTTTAACATATTTAAAGTCATCTTTATAGGGTGTGACTAGCTTGGGAGAGTGCAGTAGTTCATAGGTAGAGACTACATCATCTGCACTGAAGAGTTTGCCGTCATGCCATTTGACACCCTTGCGTAGTTCAAATATCAGTGTTGTATTATTTTCAAAATAGAACTTCTCTGCCAAATCACCGACTATAGTACCATTTTTATCAAACTTAACTAAACCATTAAATATATATCCCACCACCTCAGAACTAGCTGAATCTGTTGCCAATAGGGGGTTGATCCTAGCTGGAGAGGAGGAGATAGAGAGTTGCAGTGTACTTGACCAGAGTGTTATCGTAGAAAATAAGAGTATATAAAAAATGTAACGCACCAAAGCCCCCTGATTGTATAAGCATATTTTATCATAATTTGTCCTAAAAAAAGAGCTGCTTGACCACAAATTTGATATTTGTATAATTCTATTTTATTATTTAAATAATACAGTATAATTAATATTACAAATTTACAAAATTTAATTTTAGTTTAATCAAGAATCCCCTAAAATATTATGTTTAATAAAAAAATTGATTTTAAAAGGATTGCTATGGCACGATTAGTAGTAATGGGTGGCGGCGTATCAGGACACACAGCAGCAACATTTGCAAGAGATATGCTTGGCAAAGATCACGAAGTGGTTGTTGTCACACCAAACAGTATGTGGAACTGGATTCCATCCAATATCTGGGTAGGTGTAGGAGGCATGGGCAGAGATGATGTTGTCTTTCCGCTTGCTCCTGTATATGAAAAAGCAGGCATTGACTACAGACAAGCCAAGGCGACCGCTATTCACCCAGAGGGTAAAACAGATTCAGATACACCTTATATCGTCATTGAATATACAGGTGACGACAAAACTGGTGAGAGTGAAGAGCTCACCTATGACTATCTTATCAATGCAACTGGACCAAAACTAAACTTTGGAGCTACACCGGGGCTTGGTGAAGGTACAGAGCTAGGTCAACACACAGTCTCTGTCTGTACAGCAGATCATGCACTCCATGCCAATGTAGAGCTTCAAAACTGCATCGAAAAGATGAAAAATGGCGAAAAGCAGATATTCCTTATAGGTACAGGTCACGGTATGTGTACTTGTCAGGGTGCTGCATTTGAGTATATCTTCAACATCGAACATACACTAAAAGAGGCTGGTGTGAGAGATATGGCAGAGATCATCTTTATCACCAATGAATCATTCTTGGGTGACTTTGGTATGGGTGGTATCCACTTCAAGATGGGTGGTTACGCAACTTCGAGTAAAATCTTTGCTGAGTCTCTCTATGCTGAGAGAGGTATGGATTGGATCCTTGGGGCGCATGTCAACAAGGTAGAAGAGGGCAAGGTAACTTATGAATCACTTGATGGTGAGATGGATACTCAAGAGTTTGACTTTGCTATGCTTATCCCACCATTTGCTGGTGTAGGTCTACAAGCTTTTGCTAAAGATGGCTCTGATATTACTAGTGATGTATTTGCTCCAAATGGCTTTATGAAAGTTGATGCAAACTACGCTGCTGGTGCTTATGAGAACTGGAAGGCATCTGACTGGCCTCGAACGCTTCAGACTCCTGCATACAAGAATGTATTTGCTGTTGGTATCGCTTTTGCACCACCACATACAATCTCAAAGCCTATGAGTTCACCAAATGGTACTCCTATCAACCCTACGCCACCTAGAACAGGTATGCCATCTGCTATGATGGGTAAAGCTGTTGCCAAGAGTGTTGTTGATATGATGCAAAATGGAGCAACCGAACCTACACACACTGCCTGTATGGCTGAGATGGGTGCTGCATGTGTAGCTTCTGCCGGCAAAGGTCTCTTGAGTGGTACTGCTGCTGCTATGACTGTCTATCCCATCGTCCAGGATTTTGAAAAGTACCCTGGTACCGGTAGGGATCTCAATGGAACAACCGGTGAGTTAGGTCTTGCTGCACACTGGGTAAAGCATATCCTTCACCATGTCTTTATATGGAAAGCCAAGCTCAAGCCAGGCTGGACTCTAATACCAGAGTAGAGATAACTTAGGTGAGGGTTATCCTCACTTATCAAAATATAATATTAGGAGAATGCAATGGCATCAAAACATGTAAATCATATCGAACCATACAGCCCACAATTTGGGACAATGATCCCAATGGGCGGACAGAAATTCTTAAGAACTTGTGTTCTTTGGCAAATTGTCAGATTTGTCGCTATCAATATCAGAATGACTATTCTTATACTAAAGAGTCACCACTAAAACTCTTGTGCCTCTCTTGAGGTACACTTTTTTCCCTTTGTTTGGTACTACTTTTTATATGTAGTTAGTTTAAGCAAGGCACTATCATAACTCTGCTTTGGAAGAGTGCTGAGAAGCTGATAGATAGCTGTAGGGTCATCGATCAGACCTGTATCATTATTGGGTGAGAGTTGTTGTATCTTTTCGATAACCTTCAGATCAGAGACGATAAACCCCTTCATTATCTCTACACCTACAGGTTCAGCAATAGTCAAATCCGTATAGTTAATCTTTTTATTTTTTGAAATATTGGTAAACTTATCTGGATATGGCTCTATCATAAAAAGATTTCCCTCGGCATCAAGGTCAAAAAGAACCAAATACCCCTCTCGTGAACTTTGAACAGTGATATCTATCTCATCCCCAACCGTATACATCTTCTGATTGACCCCTTTTTGATTGATAGCCTGAAGGGAGAACTGCTTTTGACCTTTTAACTGCATGATCTTATAAGCCTCTCTATAGCGACGCAACTGCTCTTCTCGTGAAAAAGAGGCGATCTTGCCATATTGATCTTGAACTATATAGCCTCCGCCACCAAGAGAGCTACTCAAACTAACCCCTGTATCTTGTTTTGGACTATTTTTTCCTGTGGGCGTATAGACTTTAAAAACCTGTGGATTCACCTTTAGATCATCAGGATAAACTTGAGGAGATTGCGGAAGATCTGAGTTGTCGATACAGTGTTTAAGCTCTTGCTTTAAGATGCGTTTGTCACCATTGCTATCGGCAGTACCATTCAAGCAATATTCAAGCTGCTGCATAAGATAACCACGATGGGTCTTTGTATCTTCAACTGCCCAATCTGAAGCAGATGTTGATGCTACATATACGAGACTCTTGTATGGGTGTGACTTTTTAACATTAAAACTTATATCATATGTAGGCATAGTATAGTGCCGTCTTCTTTTGCGTTTACTCGGCAGACTACGGTAGGACATACCAGAGAAGCAAGCATCAAACACCACTAGAGAGAGAGCCCCTTTAGCATCTATCTTTTCAAAAAGAGGTCTCAGATCTCGACTCCCTATAAGCAGAGAGCGACTGGCACTGTTTTTATCAAAATCATAAGGCAGCAGTGCACCAGAATTCTCTAAAAGTGTAAGCAATCTGCTCTCTCTGTCAACAATAGATTGAAAACCTTTGTCCTCCAAGCTGGTGCCATGTCCGCTAAAAAACATATAGAAAAGATCACCTCTCTTTATGTTGTATGCTATAGACTTGAGTGCTGTAACAATAGCCTGTTTGGTTGCATTATTATCAAGAAGCACAACTGTATTATGGATACCATGTCTTTTGAGAAGTTTTTCCAACTCTACAGCATCTGCTACAGCTCCACCCAGACGAGTAGCACTCTTGTATCTATCGATACCTATCAGCAGTCCATAAGAGTTAGCTATCACTCCTGCTGTAAGAGCAAATATAAGAAAAGATGCAAAGAGTATTTTATGCATAGATGATACACCCTATGTATAGATTTAGGTTATTGTAACATAAACAAACTTTTTCTAACAATTTATATCCTGCTCCCCTTAAAGATTTTTTTAGACTTTTTCAGCTATAATCGCAAAAATTATTCACGGACTGGATCTGATACTATTTGGGTCGAGAGGTGACATTTAAGACAAAAAGGTAAGATAATGGCAAGAAGATGCGATATAAGTGGCAAAGGGCCACTAACAGGAAACAATGTAAGTCATGCAAACAATAAGACAAAGAGAAGACAACTTCCAAATCTTAGATCAGTAAAGATCACACTAGAAGATGGTACAACCAAGAGGATCAAAGTTGCTGCTTCTGAACTCAGGACTATGAAGAAAAAAGCTGCTCAAGCTGCAACAGCCAGCTAAACCACAAAAACTTAAGGGGTTAGGCAATTGACTCCCACTCAAAAGATCAAAGAGTTTCTCGGCTGGAGAAGCTCTCCAAAACCGCATATCACCCTAAATGATGAATACTATGAGCAGTTAGCCCCCTTTAGACTTCCTATTATACTCACCGTTCTAACGATGCTTCTAGGTACGCTAGGATATATGATCATCGATCAATTTCCACTGATGGATGCTATCTATCAAACAGGTATCACCTTTACTACTGTTGGATTTGGGGAGATACACCCTATCTCAGATGCTGGTCGTATCTTTACTATCACACTGATTATATTTGGGTTTATTGTCTTCTCTATCGCTATTGGTATCATAGTTGAAGTGATCAAAAAAGGTGAATTCCAAAAAATTTCCAAGGAGCGTCGTATGCTTTATGAAATCGCAAGACTTAAGCATCATTTTGTTGTCTGCTACCATAATGACTTTACTATACAAGTCACCAAGCAATTGCGAGCCAATCAAGTTCCTTTTGTTGTGGTTGATGCAAGAGAAGATCTCGAAGAGATCGCCAAAAAGTATCACTATCCATACTTTGTACAGGAGGAGCCTCATACAGATGCGGGTATACTCAAGTCACATCTCTCTAGTGCCAAGGGGGCTATCACCCTAGCAGACAATGTTGCAGATAATATCGCGATGATAGCATCTGCAAGACTCTACGAAAAAGAGATAGGCAGAAAACGAAAATATCTGATCATAGCCAACGCCAAAGGACCTGAAGATGAGCAGAGGCTTCTAAAGCTTGGTGCCAACAAGGTCGTGACTGCTACCAAACTCATGGCACAACGGATCAATGCTATGGCAGTCAGACCCGAGATGGAAAACCTTCTACAGGAGTTTCTATATAAAAAAGATACTCCTCTGGATATGGAAGAGGCAAAAGTTTCAAAGACCAGTTGGCTAACACTCAAAAAGATCAAAACAGCACGATTTAGAGATGTAGCAAATGTGACAGTCATCGGTATCCGTCAAAAAGATGACAAATTTATACCTATGCCACAAGGAGATACTATCATCCTGCCTGAGAGCAAACTACTCCTCATCGGTACTAGTGACGGTATATACAAAGCCAAAAAGATCATACGAAAAAAAGAGAAACCCGAGGAGCTAAAGTATGTTTAAACTATTTCCCCTAAAAAATGGGCTCGATAGTGTCTCCGGATTTTACTCTGATGCAGTCAATGTTGGTATGCGAACCAATCCGGCCAATAGTACTGACAGTAGCGAGGTAGATGGAGATGTCGCTTTTATCAGAAGTGAATCTCTTTGTGATGTTGCTGCTGTTTTTACCAAAAACCATTTTCAGGCAGCACCGATCAAACATTTCCAGCGTTATCCTGAAGGATTTCAGACAGATTTTATACTGATCAATGCAAAAAATGCAAATGCTATGACGGGAGAGAGAGGTGTAGAGGATATTGATACTCTTTTCGATACACTAGGTCAAAAGATCTCCATCACCAACCCCATCATGAGCTCTACGGGTGTCATCGGATATCGCCTAAACAGAGAGAAGATCAGCTCTGCTTTTGATCGATTTGACTACAAAGCTAAAGAGAGTGACAAGAGTGCTCGTGCCATTATGACTACAGATAGCTTCAAAAAAGAGCTATGCTTCAGAGTGGAGCTGGAGAATGGTGAACTGTTTCATATAGCTGCTATCTGCAAGGGTGCAGGCATGATCAATCCGGCTATGGCTACTATGCTCTGTTTTATCACAACCGATGCAGCTATACCAGCCAAGGAGATGCAGAGTGTTTTAGAAGAGGCTGTAGATGACTCTTTCAACCGTATCTCAGTAGATGGAGATACATCTACTAACGATACAGTCATACTCATGAGCAA